>JAUXAP010000011.1 GCA_030619865.1 Dehalococcoidia bacterium
CTGATGATACGGTTGAATTAGTTAAGAAGCGCTTGCAGGTCTATTTTACTCAGACGGCTCCACTTATTGATTATTATACTCAGGCGGGTAAGCTAATGGAGGTAGAGGGAGAGGGGGGTATAGGTGGGGTGGGGAAGAGAATAATTGAAGCCCTTCGACGGGAGGGTGTAGCTAGATGGGCATAATTATTAAATCCGACCGAGAGATTGCTATTATGCGGCAGGCAGGTAGGATTGTAGCTACTGTATTGGGGGCGCTGAGTGAGCAGGTGAGGCCAGGGATGAAAACCAAGGAGTTGGATGTTATCGCAGCTAGAGAGCTAGAGAGGCTGGGAGCTAAGCCCTCATTTAAGGGATACCGGGGGTTTCCAGCTAATCTCTGTGTCTCAGTAAATGACGAGATAGTGCATGGAATTCCGGGGGAGAGGGTTTTAGACGAAGGTGATATTGTATCCCTTGACCTTGGAGCCATTCTCAAGGGTCTTCAGGGTGATGCTGCAGTAACAGTAGGTGTGGGAGAGATTAGCTCGCAGGCTGAACAGCTTATGAAAACTACTGAAGGTGCCCTGAAAGCTAGTATCGCTGTTGCTTATCCCGGGGCAAGATTGGGAGATATTTCAGCCGCTATTCAGAACTATGCTGAGTCAAGGGGCTGTTCGGTAGTGCGTGAATATACCGGACATGGTATTGGGCGAGAGATGCATGAGGAGCCTCAAATACCCAACTTTGGTTCACTAGGAGTGGGACCAGTGTTGAAGAAGGGGATGACCCTCGCCCTTGAACCTATGGTGAATGTTGGTGGCTGGCGTACTCGGCTTGGCAATGACCACTGGGTAGTGTTTACTGCTGATGGGAGTCTTTCGGCACACTTTGAACACACTATTGCTATTACCAATGATGAACCAGAGGTACTTACTATTGTATAGGCAAGGGGTTTATGCCTAAGAAAGAAGCTATTGAGGTTGAGGGGACAGTAGTGGAGTGTTTGCCCAATGCTATGTTTCGTGTTGAGTTGCCTAATGGGCATAGGGTACTAGCTCATATTTCGGGTAAGATAAGAAAGCACTATATTAGAATCTTACTTGGTGATAGGGTGTTAATAGAACTTTCTCCTTATGACCTGAGTCGAGGTAGAATTACCTATCGGTTTACGTAATAGTGTTAATTAGATAATATAAGAGGTAATTAAAGAGGACTTATCATGAAAGTTAGAGCTTCAGTTAAGGTTAGATGTGAAAAGTGTAGGGTAGTGAAGCGGCGGGGGGTAGTCAGGATTATTTGTCCTAATCCAAGGCATAAGCAGAGGCAGGGCTAATTTTCCTGCCGACAAGGAGGGAGTATAATGGCACGCATAGCCGGGGTAGATATACCCAGAAATAAACAAATTTGGGTTTCGCTACAATATATCTATGGCATTGGCTCTACTTTGAGCCAGAGAATTCTAGCTCAAACTGGTATTAATCCTGATACTAAGACGGATAGCCTTACTGAAGAAGAGGTTAATCGTCTCCGGGAGCTTATTGACCACGAGCATAGGGTTGAGGGTGAGCTTAGAAAAGAGGTTAACCTTAACATCAGGCGTCTCATCGACATTGGTAGCTACCGGGGTATCAGGCATCGTTATAACTTGCCAGTCAGGGGGCAACGAACGCGAACTAATGCTCGTGCCCAGCGTGGTCCTCGCAAAACAGTAGCTGGTAGAGGGCAGAGGCGCAGTGTAGCCAAGAAGTAATTAGGCGTATATAAATTTAAAGGAGAATAGAATGCCAAAAAAGCGAGCCAAAACAAGAAGGCGGGAGCGTAAGTCTAGTCCTGCGGGAAGAGCCTATATCCAAGCCACCTTTAATAACACCATAGTTACTCTTACCGACCCCGAGGGGAATGTTATTGCTTGGGGAAGCTCAGGCACAGTTGGGTTTAAGGGTTCACGTAAAGGTACTCCCTATGCTGCTCAACTAGCAGCTCGGGATGCGGCACGGAAGGCTATGGAGCACGGCTTACGCCAGATAGAGGTTTATGTTAAGGGCCCGGGCAGTGGGCGCGAGGCGGCTATTCGTTCTCTCCAGAGCTCAGGGCTTTATATTACCGGTATTAGGGATGTAACCCCTATCCCGCATAACGGTTGTCGCCCGCCTAAACGAAGGCGGATATAGGGGATAGAGAAATGGGAAGATATACAGCAGCTGTTTGTCGATTGTGTCGCCGTAGTGGTGAGAAGTTAATGCTTAAAGGTAGCAGGTGTCTCACCCCTAAATGTGCTATGGATAGACGGAGTAAACCCCCGGGGCCACAGCTTAGACGGCCTCGCCGGCTTTCTGACCGTGGTCTTCAATTAAGAGAAAAACAAAAACCTCGCTATGCCTACGGAATTCTAGAGAGGCAGTTTAGACGGGTTTTTGCTCAAGCAGAAAAGCAATCAGGTATCACCGGGGAAAATCTACTAGTGCTGCTAGAGAGACGACTTGATAATGTAGTCTATCGTTTAGGATTTGCTGACTCCCGCCCTCAAGCTCGTCAGCTGGTTCGGCATGGGCATATTATGCTCAATGGGCGCAAGACAGATATACCCTCTTGTCTAGTCAAAGAAGGTGACACCATTAGCTGGAAGGAGGCAAGTACCAAATCTGAGTACTATAAACAATTGGTTCAGAGTATTGAGAGCAAGTCTATTTTAAGTTGGTTAAGCCTGGATAAGGAGAACCTTGTGGGTCAAGTTGTATCCCTGCCTACCCCTGATGACGTTGGGGCTAAATTTGAGGGAAAGAGTATAGTTGAGTACTACTCGCGATAAGGAGGTAACGCTTTGTCTGAACTAGTAATACCTCGGCTTGAGAGTGTTGAAAGTAAAGATAACTTTGGACGATTTGTAGCTGAGCCGCTAGAAAAAGGCTTTGGCGTCACTCTAGGTAATGCCTTGCGGCGAGTACTGCTGGGCTATCTTCCAGGAGCAGCCGTGACTCAGGTTAAGATCGAAGGAATTCAGCATGAATTCTCGACTATTCCCCACGTGAAAGAAGACACCACCGAATTTTTACTCAGTGTTAAAGCACTGAGGCTAAAACCTGTTTCAGGTCGACCAGGTAAGCTAATACTGGAAGTGGGAGGGGAGGGGCGAGTCAGTGCCGCTGATATCAAGCCCTCAGCTGACTTTGAAATTGCCAATCCCGAGCTTTATCTAGCTACCTTAGATTCGCCTGAGGCTAGACTTTATGTAGAGTTTAACGTGGAATTGGCTGTGGGCTATAAGGAAGCTGAGTCCGGTGAAAATCTGCCTGTAGGAGCAATTCCACTAGATGCTATCTTCACCCCAACACGCAAGGTTAATTTTACTATTGAGCCAATTCATATCGGTCGAGAGATTAGCCGAGAGCGGTTGATTCTAGAGGTGTGGACAGATGGCACTATTCCACCTGTGGACGCCATCAGCCTCGGTGCTGACATTTTGATAAAGCAACTCTCCCCATTCGCCAATTATCTTGCTGTTTCCCAGATGGAGGAGGAGAAGCAGCTCATTCGCTTATCTATCCCAGATGAAAAATATAATATGCCTGTGGAGCAACTGGACTTATCAGTACGTACTATGAATTGCTTAAGGCGTACCAACATCGCTACCGTAGGAGAACTCATAGGTAAAGGCGAGAAGGAGCTGCTTGGGTTACGGAATTTCGGGCAAAAGTCTCTCCAAGAGATAAAGGAGCGTCTCGAGGAATTGGGGCTGTCTCTTACTCCTCAAGCTGAAGAGGAGGTGGAGCTTGAGACATAAAATAGCTGGTAGAAAACTGGGCAGGTCTTCAAGTCACCGGAGGGCAATGTATCGCAACCTGGTAACTGACCTCCTAAATTATGAGAAGATTATCACTACTGAGGCTAAGGCTAAAGAAGTGCGCGGTCTGGCTGAGAAGATGATTACATTGGGCAAGAAGGGCGGACTTCACTCCCGACGTCAGGCATCGTCATTTATCATAGATAAAAAGGTAACTGAGAAGGTATTTACTGAGCTTGCTCCCAGATATACTGAGCGCCCTAGTGGCTATACCCGTATCAATAAATTAGGACCTAGAGTAGGTGATGGAGCAGCTATGGTTCAGCTTGAGTTGGTAGAATAATGGTATCTACAGCAATTGACTTACAGACAAAGAAGGTCGTCAACTTGGCAACAACCAGCAAGATTATATTAATTATGGAGTATGATGGTACAAACTATCATGGCTTTCAGCTACAGGCTAGTCTGCCCACTATTCAAGGTGCAACGGAGAAAGCCCTGTGGGAACTTACCAGGGAAAGGACTCGGGTGATGACAGCTAGCCGAACTGATGCCGGAGTTCATGCTAAAGGGCAGGTGGTTAGCTTCAGGACAAAATCGCCCCTTCCCCCACAGACATTTATTAACGGACTAAACTACTATTTGCCCAGGGATATTGCGGTTAAGGCAGCGCATAGAGTACGTGATTCCTTCAATGTTAGGCGTCATGCTCTTAGCCGCGAATATAGTTACTATATATTAAATAGCCTGACCCGGTCCCCCATGAGGGAAGGTTTTTGTTACCGTATCGCTGGGCATCTAGATATCGACAGTATGAATCGGGCGTGTCAGGCTCTTATTGGTGAGCATGACTTCGCCTCGTTTGCTAGTTCTACAGGAGTTAGAATAAAGAGCACAGTACGGAGAGTGTATAGAGCCAAAATGGAGAAGGACGGTGAACTGGTTGTTTTCAACATAGTGGCCAATTCCTTCCTGCCTCATCAGGTGCGCAATACGGTAGGCTCTTTAATCAGAATTGGTTTGGGCAAGATGAGTGTTGATGAGTTCCATCGCATAATTGAGGCAAAAAAAATTGGTCTGGCCGGGCCAGCTGCTCCTGCCTGTGGGCTACGCCTTATGCAGGTAAATTATCCACACCCTCTTGAGGAAGAGATTTAATGAAAACCTACAGCGTTAAGCCCTCTGATATTGAGCGACAATGGCATGTTTTTGATGCCTCGGGTAAAGTTTTGGGCAGGCTAGCCACTCAGGTAGCTGGCTTACTTATGGGCAAGCACAAGCCAATATACAGTCGTAATCTGGATACAGGCGATTTTGTTGTTGTTATTAACGCCGATAAGGTTCGTGTTACCGGTAATAAAGCTAAACAGAAGCTCTATTATAGACATTCAGGGTATCCCGGGGGGCTTAAAAGTATCAGTTTAGAGAAAATGATGCAGACTAATCCTACGCGGGTGATTGAGCATGCTGTCAAAGGTATGCTGCCTAAAAATCGGCTGGGTAACAGTATGATAAAAAAGCTCAAGGTCTATGTGGGTGATACTCATCCACACTTAGCCCAGACAAAAGCTGCCTCAACAGAGGTAATAACCAAGAAGGGTTAAGAAGAAATTCGGCTAATAACAGCCTAAAGGGAATAAGGGTTCATATGGCAAAGCAAGAGTATTTTTACGGAACAGGCAGACGTAAGTCGGCTGTGGCTCAAGTAAGATTGTTACCAGGTAATGGCTCTATTATTGTAAATGGTGTGCCTTATGAGGAGCTATTTCCCGGTCTTGAGCATCACCGGACAATCATGCAACCTCTCTTGGTTACCGATAGTGCCGGCAAGTATAATGTTATGGTTAAGGTAGCCGGCGGTGGTGTCTCAGGACAGAGTGGTGCTATTTCTCACGGTATTGCTCGAGCTTTGTTAAAGGCGGACGAAAACCTCAAACCAGTACTACGCCAAAACGGCCTGCTTACCCGAGACTCCCGGGTAAAAGAGAGAAAGAAGGTCGGTCTTAAGCGGGCTCGCAAGGCGCCTCAATACACCAAGCGGTAAAAGCGCCCCAATGGATAACCAGCCGCTAAGCCAAAAGCTACTAAACATCTACCACCGACTTATAGACGGCTACGGTCCTCAGCATTGGTGGCCAGCACAGGAACCATTTGAGGTGATGGTCGGCGCCGTGCTGACCCAATCAGCCGCCTGGCTGAATGTGGAGAAGGCTATAACCAATCTAAAAACAGCTAAGGTGCTATCACCACAAGCGTTACGCCAGCTCAGCCTGCCTGAAATCGCTACCCTTATCCGCCCCTGTGGTTACTATAACGCCAAGGCATTAAAGCTCAAGTCCCTGGCTCAATGGCTAGGAAAACACTACCATGACAACCTTACTAAGCTCTTTGCCAATAATATTGACCACCTCCAGCAACAGCTTCTCTCTGTCCATGGTGTTGGGCAGGAGACAGCCGATTCCATAATACTGTATGCTGCCAACAAACCAATTTTTGTTATTGATGCTTATACTCGCCGCATCATTAACCGCATCGGCCTGGCTCCGGATAGTAACAGCTATACTGCCTATCAAGCCCTTTTTATGGATAATCTGCCTGCTGATGCCAGACTATTCAACGAATACCACGCTTTACTGGTCTGTCTAGGTAAGAATGTCTGTCGCAACCATCCTCTTTGCCAGCAGTGTTGCTTGAACGACATCTGCTGCTTCACCGCAAACAGTTGACAGAACGATTGGTTTTGTTTGAACCAAGATTTCCCACATCAAATACTGTTTGACCAATACCCATCTATGGGGAAAATAAAGATGCCAGAATTCCATCAAGAGAGTTGACAAGAGGCAGTGTTTTTTGCTATAATGTTGCCATCTGTCAATAAAAGGAGGAATGTTTGTAGCTACCTATAGTAGAAGGAGACAGTGTATGAAGACTGCTGACCGATGCAGGGTTGATATAAGCGTAAGCAAAACCCCAGTTACAAGAAATCTTGCACCAGGAAATATGGGTCGTCAAGACTATACTGAGGAGAAAATTGATGACCAAGTAAAATCACTCTTTGATGAGGGAAAGCCATTAACTGTTTGGAAGGTCGCAGCTAAATCAGGAGGCAGCTATACCGAGCGCATAGCAGCTGTTTTGGATAGATTGACTACCGAGGGAATCTTGGCCAAATTTAGGGCAGGCTTTAACAATTACTACGCTTTACCAAAAGTAGCCTTAACTGGAGAAGAACCTACCTTAAGAACCCTTATATCAGACTCAATGAAGAACTGGTTTCCAAGTCTTCGACATAAAGTGACCAGCAAATCAGAATGATAACCTAAACGTATACCATCGCTACCACCAAATATTACCACCTTTTTATCCTCCCCTCAGACGCCCTCTCTGCCACAAGCAGAGAGGGCATTTTGTGCAATCAAGTTCGATGAGGCAAGTGAAAAATTTGTTGACAATGATACGGCTCAATAGTATATAAAGAAAGGTAATATACAAACTAACCAAAAAGAGCCGCCACAGAATTCGCTCAAGAAAGGAAGAATTAAACATGAGAATAACAAAGGTCAAAACACTACAGCTAAAGAAAATTCCTCGGGTTATATGGGTTGTCTTGGAGACCGACGAAGGAATATCAGGGCTCGGTGAAACCGTGGCCAAGCCCGGGGTAGCACGGGCTGTGATCCATGAGGTTTGTTCCAGCTTTTTGCTGGGTAAAAACCCCCTAGATATTGAGTGGCTATGGATTAGCATGTTCCGCGCCTTTAGTAGCCATGGGGCTACTGGTGCCGAGATGAGGGCTATCAGTGCTATTGATATAGCTCTATGGGATATACTGGGCAAATACACTGGCCAACCTATTTATCGCCTACTCGGGGGAGCATGCCGTGATAAAGTAAAAGTATATAACACTGGGCTGGCTATGCTTGCTCGTGAAAAATACAGCAAAAAGATATACGAACAGCCAGGTGAACCAGCTAAGAAACTACTGAAATTAGGGATTGACGTAGTTAAAATCGCCCCATTCGATAGGTATAGCGTGAAACCTTTCCTGGGACATTACATATCTCCTGAAGATCTGAAAAAGGGGCTAGAAGTTGTAAAGAGGCTGCGTGAAGCAATTGGAGACCGCATGCAAATTGCAATAGACATGTATAGCCAATTCGATGTGCCAGCTGCCATTGAGATTGCGCGGGCGCTCGAGCCATACGATATTCTGTGGATTGAGGACCCGGCGATGCCCGATAACGCAAGCGCTTTCGCTGAGGTTAAGGCAGCTACTAAAATTCGTATCGCTGCTAGCGAAAGACTTCATACCAGGTACGCTTTCCGTAGAATCTGTGAGAATCAAGCTGCAGACATAATAATAGCCGACCCGTGCTGGGCTGGCGGAATATCCGAAACCAAGAAGATTGCCTCCATGGCCGAAGTTTATGAGCTTCCTTTCGCTCCTCATAACGCCGGTGGACCTGTCTTGCATATAGTCAACTCTCTTCTTTGTATAAACATTCCCAATCTTTGGATGATGGAATCCATGCGGCACAATTACCAGAATTTCGGTGAGTTTGTAACCCCTCTGCCGGAGATTAAAAACGGGTATATAACACCACTTGAAGGCCCGGGACTTGGTGCTGAGCTAAAGCCTGAGCTATGGGATAGAGAAGATGCAATGGTGGACACCACAGTAGAGGGAGAGGTGCGTGACCCAGAAGCAGCAGTTTATAAGCAAGCCGGATTTGGAACTCGTCAGCCGCAGCAGTAGTGAAATATCGCAAATCGGCTGGAAGCTGACTTTATTTCACACTGCACACGACTGCTGATAGGAAGCAATAAATAAAGGAGGCTAATTCAATAGAGGAAAAGAACCTGGACGCCCTTGCTTATAGAGTAGCCGACCTGCTTATTAATGCCAAAAGGGTGGTAGTCTTCACTGGTGCTGGGATTAGCACCGAATCTGGAATCCCTGATTTTCGCAGCCCAGGTGGAATCTGGGACAGGTTCGACCCGGATGATTTTACTTACCAGAAGTTCGTTACAGACCCGGAGGCCAGGAGAAAGCAGTGGCAGATGCTTCGTGAAGGAGGCCTAACCACTGAGGCTAAACCAAACCCTGCCCACTATGCCATCGCTGAGCTGGATAGATTGGGCATACTGGATTGTGTTATTACCCAAAATGTGGACAATCTCCACCAAAGGGCAGGGGTTTCTAGTGACAAGGTACTTGAACTCCATGGCAATATGCAGTGGGTAAAATGTCTGGGCTGTGGTAAGCGTTACTCCTTAGAACAAGTTAAAGCCAGGCTGGAAGAGGGTGAGGAAATTCCCGATTGTGAGACTTGCCATGGTATCCTGAAACCAGACGCTGTTTTCTTTGGTGAACCACTACCAGAGAAGGTGTTAAAAGAAGCGACCTACCGCTCACACAACTGTGACCTATTTATCATGATTGGCTCGACCCTAATTGTTTACCCTGCCGCCTACATGCCTCTCTATGCCGTTGACTCGGGAGCTAAACTGGTTATCATCAACCTCAGCCCCACCCCCATAGACAGGCGGGCTACTGTCCTGATTAGGGCTAAGGCTGGGGAGACAATGTCACGGGTTATAAAACGGGTAACAGAAATCAAAGGTTTATTTTAGCGTGACTGAGTGATAGCTACGAAAATACCTAGAGCTACGGCTACTAAGTCAATAACCAGGTGCAGAATATTAACCGGAACAAAAGAAAGTCTATAATGGAAAAGGATACTACCAGCGAAGATACTAACCAGGTAGCTTATTACCACAGCAATTCCGGCAATAATGGCTAACCCTGTACTGCGCTTACGGTTTACTGAAAGGCTAACTACTTTCCCGATAGCATAGCCAATGGCAGGAGCAAGCAACAGACTAAAGGAAAGGAAGGGAATCATCCGGTCTATTACCCACCAGACAAGACCACAGGCGATTGCCACACCTAAGCCAGCTCCTGCAGATTTTAGGTAATATGGGATGGAGATCCGATAGATTGGTGACTTGTGTAGCCTGGCGCAATCTGAGCATCGGGCTCCCACCGGTGTCTGCACCAAGCACTTGGGACATATAGGCTTCCCGCATTTGCCACACCTCAGATTAGTCTCAACCTGAGGGTGAGTGGCACATCTCATTTTGTTATGGTTAACCTTTCCTTGCCTTCTTCCGTCGTTCAGCCGAACTGGTCTTAGAAGGAGTTCGACGTATCCAAGCGTGTCTATCTCTTATGTCACGGTCAAAAAACAGTCGATTAACAAATAGCTGTCCCAAAGGCACTGATTTACTAAGCGGAGTTTTTGGTGCTGTCAACCTTCTTATTAACCCTACCCCCGCTAGGGCTATAAGCCCCAGCGTAATGGGCAGTCTTGCCTCTATGTCCAGCGGCTGCCAGAGGAACCAGCTGAAAATGGGCAGAGAGGCTAATGCTATAAATACCCCTACAGCTAACTGCCGTATTGGAGCCAGTGTGTAAGGCAATACCAGCATTATGAGACCTAGTTTGGGGGATAGCATAGTAATGACGCCCAGACTAGTGTAAGCACCGCGCCCGCCGCGAAAGTTAAGAAATACAGGCCAGTTATGCCCAATAATCGTAACAATACCCACTGTTATCTGCTGAGCAGCACCAAGCCCCAGCAGTTGGGCCACCCATACCGTTAATGCCCCCTTGCCAATGTCAAAAACAGTTACCGGAATAGCCCATCGCTTAGAAACAGTGGCTAATACATTTGACGCTCCGACATTGCCACTACCATATTGTCTTATGTCTATTCCCCGGCGCCATTTAGCCACCAGATAAGCAGATGGCACCGAACCTAATAAATAAGCCCCTATTAGTAGTAATACAAACTTGATAACCTCAGGCATGACTTATGACGCCCCCTTTAACGCCCGCTGCTCTGCCAGAGCTATTAGTTGCTCCGCCGACTCCACTGGCACATCCACACCACCAATCATAGTCTCAGTACTAGCATCCAGACCGTGGTAATCGCTGCCACCAGTAGCGATAAGATTATATCTACCAGCTAAACTAACCAGCCCATTGATCTCTTCAGCAGTATAGCCATCATAGTAAGCTTCAATGCCTACCAAACCGGCTGCCTTCAGCTCGGTAACTATTGTTTCCAAGTCGTTGATAAATGACGGGTGCGCCAACACTGGCAACCCGTTAGCCCGCAATATCAGCCTGACTACCTCTACGGGGAGCAATTTTTTTCGCTCAACATAGGCAGGTCCACTCCGATCTATATACTTGGTAAACGCCTCTTTAACCGAGGCTATATAACCCTTCTCTAACATAGCTTGAGCAATATGAGGGCGCCCTACAGAACCACTGCCGGCTATTTCTTGGACTCGCTCCCATTCAATGTAGATACCTAAATTCCCCAGTTTAGCAATCATCCCCTGAGCCCGTTCCAACCGGGAATTACGCATTTTCTCCAGAGTGACCCGCAGCCCGTGGTCAGTATAATCTATAAAGTAACCCAGAATATGAACTTCACTATCGGGGACATCGGTGCCAATTTCAACGCAGGGTATAACTTTTAGCCAGGGAAAGGCTTCAGCAGCTACCAAAGCAGGAGCAATACCACCTACAGTATCATGGTCAGCAATAGCCATAATGGTTAACCCACTCTCCACTGATTTACGGACAATCTCTGCTGGACTAAGTCGACCATCAGATGCAGTGGAATGAATATGAAGGTCTACCTTAGACACAGCTACTCCACTTCCCGAGAGATTCGTTCAATGTCTACCGCCTTACCGCTGTTCTCATCTACTCCAACTAGGACTGCGTTAAATACTGTTTTACCTTTGCCCACACTTAGGCGGTAGGGTATTGCCGTCAGAAAACGCTGGAGCACTGCCTCAGTGTCATCACCTATAATTGAATCAATAGGCCCAGTCATGCCAATATCGGTAACATAGGCAGTACCTCCGGGTAGCAGCTGAGCATCAATGGTTCCTACATGAGTATGAGTGCCGAGGACAGCACTAACTCGACCGTCTAGATATCGCCCCATTGCTACCTTCTCCGATGTAGCCTCAGCATGGAAGTCAACAATTATAACCGGCGGCTTCCGCTTAAGTTCAGCCAGTAGCTTATCCATAACTCTAAACGGGCAATCAAAATCACCCATGAAAGTTCTCCCTATCAAATTAACCACCATAGCCTGATTACTAACCACATAACCCCTACCGGGTACTCCAAGGGGGTAATTTAATGGGCGTAGAATAGGCATTTCACCATCAAGATATGGAATAATCTCCTTTTGAGCCCATATATGGTTACCTGAAGTGAGCACATCAACGCCGGCATTGAGTAGTTCCTTAGCTATAGTTGAAGTTAAGCCTAAACCGCCAGCAGTATTCTCGGCATTAGCAATAACCAAATCCAGCCCATATTGCTGCCGCAAACCTGGCAGAAGCTCACACGCTGCCTCCCTACCAGGTTTACCAATTATATCACCAACCGCCAATATCAACACTGGTCTTCAGTGATACCTCCTACTTAGCATACTCTATAGCTCTTGTCTCTCTAAGCACGGTGACCTTTATCTGGCCTGGATACTCTAGACCCTCCTCAACCTTCTTAACGATGTCTCGGGCAAGTCTCATTGACCCCAAATCATCAATCTCCTCTGGCTTGACTAAAATACGGATTTCACGCCCAGCCTGGATAGCATAAGACTTCTCAACTCCCTTGAAGCCATCGGCTATATCTTCCAGAGCTTTTAGCCGCTTCAGGTAGTTGTCCAACGATTCCCGTCTTGCTCCCGGCCTGGCGCTACTGATAGCATCAGCCGCTGCGGCAATAAAACCGTAAACGCTGGTGGTATTGGTCTCACCATGGTGTTCAGCGATGCCTTGAACTACCTCAGGAGATTTATCCCATTGCTTAACTAGGTCAGCGCCAATGGCAGCGTGAGTACCCTCCACCTCACGGTCTACTGCCTTACCAATATCATGAAGTAGTCCAGTTTTCTTGGCTATGGCAACATCGGCTCCCAACTCGGAAGCAATCATACCGGCTAGATATGCTGTCTCAATACTGTGATCTAAGACATTCTGTCCGTAGCTAGTGCGATACTTAAGACGACCAAGCAACCTAATTAATTCAGGACGCAGGCCATGCACTCCTACCTGACTTGATGATTGCTCTCCAGCACTGTTGATAGCAGCATCTACTTCCTCCTTGACTTTAGCCACCACTTCTTCAATACGAGCTGGATGGATGCGGCCATCAAGGATAAGCTTATTTAATGCCAGGCGAGCCACTTCTCGCCGTACCGGGTCAAAACTAGACAGGGTCACTGCCTCAGGGGTATCGTCAATAATCAAGTCAACGCCGGTAACCTGCTCTAGGGCTCTAATATTACGACCCTCTCGCCCAATAAGCCGACCTTTCATTTCATCACTGGGGAGAGGAACACTAACCACTGTAGTCCCAGATACAATCTCAGAGGCACTGCGCTGGATAGCCTGGGACAAAATCTCCTGGGCTTTCTTATCGGACTCCTCTTTTAAATTAGCTTCCCACTCCCGAAGGCGCCGTGAGGTTTCTTCCTGCATTTCAACCTCTATATGCTCAAGCAATGCTTGTTTTGCCTCAGCACTAGACATACCTGAAACCAGCTCCAGTTGCTTTAACTGCTTATCTCTGACCTCTGTAAGTTCAGTACGAATGGACTCGATCCCCTTTTCTTTATTAGCCAGATTGCGTTCACGCTGCTCTGCACCTGCTAACTTGCGTTCCAATGTTTCCGTCCTGGAGGACAGACGACTCTCCTGACGCTGTAGTTCAGAGCGCCGGTCACGATACTCTGCATCAACTGTCGTCTTGACCTTCTGCGCCTCTTCCTTTGCCTCACGGAGCACTTCTTTAGACTCGAGTCTGACTTCAGCCATTACTCTAGTCGCCTTCCTCTGAGCAAGGCGAAGCAGACGATTAACTGCCACTCGACGGAAGAAAAAGACGACCGCACCCCCGAGTATCACACCTATGACAAAAATAGAGATTACTGCGACATAACTGATCCATTCTACTTCCATTTTTACCCCTCTTTCCTTTATAGTTTTATATTCAGTGGGGTAGACTATAGATAGCTAATACTACTTACTCTACCGATTTAATGTCAAGGTAAAAGGCTACCTAGACCTACTCCCCTGTTCCTGCCATAACCTCTCCAAAGTATGGTTTATTACCCCGTAACTAAAGCCACGCCGCTTGAGATATTCGCCTAAACGGCGACGAAAGCTCCGATAGTCAGACAGGGTTAGACTACGAGCTTTACTTAGGGCTGCGCGATAGGCACTATCATCATCGTCAATTTCATCAACCACCTGGTCTATGATGTCGTTAGCAACCCCTTTTCGTCGTAGCTCCAACTTAGTTAGCCACTGGCTACGCGGGCTAAACGATTCCCGATTATCCTTCCAGAATTGAGCGAAAGCTATATCATCCACCAAGCCTTGCGTCCTTAACTTAGTTATCACTGCCTCTACACTATCACCATCAAAACCACGCTGGTGAAGTCTCTCCCTTATCTCAGACTCACTCCGAGGTCGATAGCTAAGGTAGCGGGCAGCAGTATTAAGACAGCGGTGAAAATGGTCATATCCAGTTAGTGCCTCAATCTGACTACTGGATAGTTCTTGCCCAACCTGCAAGCCCTCTTTTAATACCACTTCAGCTTCCAGGCTGAAAGCAAACCGTCCATCCAAGAACACATTTACCCGCTTTCTCCTGCCTCTCCCTATACGGAGCGCAGTAATCTTCGTCATCTGTCTACCATGCCTCCTAAAGAAATAAGGCTGAAGCATACGCCTCAGCCTTATTCGCCGTTAGTGCTTATTATTCTATCTATTTAATTTGTTTTCAATTACCAGATACAGCATGAGTAGTAACGGCTGAGGCTCTAATTTTCTGTTCAATTTCCTTGGCAAGCTCAGGATTCTGGCTAAGATACTGCTTAGCATTTTCCCTACCCTGCCCCAAGCGAACATCACCACAGGAGAAAAAGGTGCCAGCCTTTTTCACTAGCCCCAGCTCTACACCTAGGTCGATAAGATTACCCTCCTGGCTTATCCCATGGTCAAACATAATATCAAACTCAGCACTTCTAAACGGAGGAGCAACCTTATTTTTAACTACCCTAGCCCTGATGTGACTACCTATCGCCTTAGTTCCCTGCTTGATAGTCTCAATACGCCTTAGGTCTATTCTTATCGAGCTATAGAACTTTAACGCCCTGCCGCCCGGTGTTACCTCCGGGTTACCAAAGATAATACCAACCTTTTCTCTTAACTGGTTGATGAATACCACCGCTGTCCCCGACTTACCAATAGCGGCAGCCAGCTTTCTCAGTGCTTGCGACATCAGGCGGGCTTGTAAGCCAACATGAGTATCCCCCATCTCCCCCTCAATCTCAGCCCGGGGTACTAAGGCGGCTACACTATCAATCACTATCACATCAATAGCCCCACTCCTGACCAACGCCTCGGTAATCTCCAGAGCCTGCTCTCCGGTATCAGGTTGGGAGATAAGCAAGTCGTCAACATTAACACCGCAACTGGCTGCGTAGGAAGGATCCAAGGCATGTTCTACATCGATATAAGCAACCATGCCTCCTCCCCTTTGTGCTTCAGCAATTATATGCTGACCTAGAGTAGTTTTTCCTGATGCCTCAGGGCCAAATATTTCCGTAATTCGTCCCCTGGGGATACCTCCTAGGCCTAAAGCTAGGTCCAGCGCCAGTGAGCCAGTAGGAACAACCTCTATCGCCGCCATAGCAGCGGCGCTCCCTAGTTTCATGACTGAGCCTTTGCCAAACCGCTTCTCAATTTGACCAATAGCTAGCTCTAGCGCCTTCTCTTTCTCCGTGGTCATCTTCGCTCAACTTAATCATAACACAGATACTCTACTCAAGCAATAAAAATAGTCAAGTCATAAATTCAAGGTAAGCTTTTGGTTAGTGAAAAGAGTAGAGTATAGTTAAGCCTAAAAGTTTGCCACCAGGGGTGGCCGACGCTTGTGCTCACTAGCAACTATCAAAGACTCAATCTTCCCCCTCACCTCGTCACTGACTCCCCCACTAGTCAGGTAGCGGTCGAGTTCCTCATAGCTGAACCCCAACTCATTTTCATCGGTCTGTCCCGGCCACAAGCCAGCTGAAGGCGGCTTATTTATAATTTCCGGCGGAATACCCAAGAAGCTAGCTAACTCCTTTACCTGCCCTTTGACCAGATTGCCTAAGGGCAGAATATCTACCCCACCATCTCCATACTTGGTAAAGTAACCTACGGAATGTTCGCTCTTGTTACCCGCACCGGCTACTATATATTTAAGCCTATTGGCAAAGTAATAAAGAGTGAGCATCCTTAATCTGACCTTGAGGTTGGCTTCAGCTACCCGGCTGACACCAGGCTCCACCTTATCGCTGGGCAAAGCCTTGAGTAAGGTATCAAAAACACTATCAAGAACCACCGTTTTAATCGGAATAGAAAACTTGCTAGCCACAGCCAGGGCATGTTCCTTATCCTCTTGGCTACTGTGGCAGGGCATAAGCACACCAAACACGCTTTGTGGAAAGGCACGGTAGCACAATACCGCCAATACCGAGGAATCAAGCCCCCCGCTCATGCCTACCACTATCCCCTTACACCCAGCGGCCGTTACCTTATCTTTTATCCACGAAACCAGCTTCTCAACTAGCCGCTCTTCATTCATGTCAATCCCCATTGCAGTAGTAAGTTATCGGTAGTATACTACCCCTTAGCTACTTGGTCAAAGTACTTACAATTCTAACTGAGTATATGTAGAGGGCTAAACGTAATGGGAAAGACTTTAGCTGAAAAGATTCTCAGTACTAAATCTAGGAAAGACGTCTCTGCTGGTGATATAGTTATTGCGCCACTTGACCTAGTCTTTATGCAGGATAGCACCGGGCCCCTGACATTGAGACAATTCAATGAGGCTAACCTGAATACTATTCATAACCCCGAAAGAACCATCTTGTTCATCGACCATTCGGTGCCCAGCCCGGCTAGAGAGCTTTCTAACGACCACAAGTTCCTCAGAAGTTTTGCCAAAGAAAAAGGTGTCGTCTTAAGTGATAGCGGCGAAGGTGTTGGCCACCAAATTGTAGCGGAATCTTTCGCCAAGCCAGGAGATGTAGTCGTCGGTGCTGATTCTCATACGGTTACCGCTGGAGCTTTAGGCGCGTTTGCTACCGGAATGGGCTCTACGGATGTGGCTATTGCCATCGCTCTGGGCAAGACATGGCTTCGGGTGCCAGAGACAATCAAGGTAGTTGTCAACGGTCGTTTCGCTAAAGGTGTCTATGCCAAGGATCTTATTCTTCACCTCATCGGACAGATTGGAGCCGATGGTGCGACCTACAAAGCACTGGAGTTCAGTGGTGAGACGGTAGGTATGATAACGATGTCAGAACGCCTCACCATTGCCAATATGGCGGTAGAGGCTGGAGCCAAGGTTGGGCTTTTCCCTGCTGACAGCGTCACACAAAGCTACCTAGAGAGCCAGGGAAGAGGGAAGCAATATATCGCTCTCCATCCAGATGCCGACGCAACCTACGAGAGCATAATTGAGATAAATGCGGCTCAGCTTGAGCCTACCGTAGCCAAACCCCATACCGTTGACAATACTGCCACAATAAAGGAAGTTGAAGGGACGCGCATTGAGCAGGTTTTCATCGGCACCTGCACCAATGGGCGCCTGGATGACCTTCGTATCGCAGCTGATATTTTGAAAGGAAAGAAGCGGCACCCACGTACCCGACTCGTTGTTGCTCCAGCCTCCAAAAAGGTTCTTTTGGCAGCCTTGGCCGAAGGGTATATCACGACATTGGTTGAAGCGGGAGCGACTATTATCCCGCCTGGCTGTGCTGCCTGTCTGGGTGTACACCAGGGCGTGCTGGGAGATAGGGAGACGTGCTTATCCACAGCGAATCGTAATTTCAAAGGCCGTATGGGTAATCCTACTGCCTTCATCTACTTAGCCAGCCCGGCCACAGCCGCCACCACAGCCATCCGTGGTAAAATCAGTGACCCCCGGGAGGTCGTATAGATGCTAAGAGGTAAAGCGTTTAAATTCGGGGATAATATTTCCACTGACCACATCGTGCCGGGGAGATTATTACACTTGCGGAGCAACTTACCAGAGTTGGCAAAGCACGTGTTTGAGGATACTGACCCTGCATTTGCCCAGCGAGTAGCAAGTGGCGACTTTGTGGTTGCCGGAAAGAACTTCGGGCTTGGTTCGAGCCGTGAACATGCCCCACTTATCATCAAGATGTCAGGGATAAGTGCTGTCCTAACTAAGTCGGTGGCTCGCATCTTCTTCCGAAATGCCATTAATGTCGGACTCCCGGTGCTCATTTGTGACACTGATAAAATCAATGACGGCGACGAACTGGAAGTAGACCTAAAAGCGGGGAAAATTAACAATCTGACAAACAAGGCTCAGCTTAGTTTCAGCCGAATGCCCGAGGTTATGCTTCGTATACTGAATGAAGGTGGGCTTATTCCCTATATCACGAAATATGGTAATTTTAGAGTTCTTTAAAGTGTGGTATGCTATTCTGAAAACGACCGAGTCAAAATAACCTTGAAGGAGGAAAACTTATGAAAGCGATTGTATACACAAAATACGGACCACCTGATGTTCTTCAGCTCAAAGAGGTAGAAAAACCTACTCCCAAGGACAATGAAGTACTGATAAGAATATATGCGACAGTAGTAACAGCAGAGGACCCGAGAGCTCGAAGTGGCACATTCCCTCCCTTGTTCTGGCTCCTCGGACGAATACTAACTGGTCTCATAAGACCAAAAAATCCTATACTAGGGGGTGTGCTAGCCGGAGAAATTGAAGCAGTAGGCAAAGATGTAAAAATATTTAAAGAAGGTGACCAAGTTTTTGGAATTAATCTTAAGGGTGCTGGTGCTTATGCCGAGTACAAATGTCTGCATGAAGAAAAGGTGCTGGCAATAAAACCGGCCAATATGACCTATGAGGAAGCCGCCGCCGCTAATGGGGCAATAACAGCATTGCCTTTCCTTAGAGATAAGGGAAATATTCAGAGCGGACAAAAAGTTCTTATCTATGGCGCTTCTGGAAGTGTAGGTACTAATGCGGTACAGGTTGCCAAGTACTTTGGGGCAGAAGTTACCGGGGTATGCAGTACTACGAATTTAGAATTGGTCAAATCTCTGGGAGCCGATAAGGTAATTGACTACACTAAAGAGGATTTTACCAAGACCGGCCAGACCTATGACATTATTTTTGACACGGTAGGCAAGAGTTCATTTTCACGCTGTAAAAGCTCGCTAAAGCAAAGAGGAATCTATCTTACAACTGTCGTTGGGCTGGTAGATCTTCTTCAAGTGTTATGGACGTCAATGGTAGGCAGCAAAAAGGCAAAGTTTATGACCGCAGGTTTGAGGCCATCAAGCGAAATGACTAAAGATCTAATCTTCAGCAAAGAGCTTATGGAGGCGGGGAAGATAAAACCGGTCATAGATAGACGCTATCCGTTGGAACAAATTGCCGAGGCTCACAGGTATGTCGAAAAAGGACACAAAAAGGGAAATGTAGTCATAACTGTGGTAGGGTCAAAATAGATAAATCTGATAACGAGAATTAAAGTGAAGCACACTATTACGCTAATACCTGGTGATGGCATAGGACCGGAGGTTGTAGAAGCCACCAGGCGGATTCTTGAAGCCACCGGTGTAGAATTCCAATGGGAAGTAGTTAATGCCGGTGCCACCGCATTAGAGAAAGAGGGTAGTCTTCTGCCAGAGCGCCTCTTCGAGTCGATTAAGAAAAACAAGGTTGCGCTCAAGGGACCAACCACTACCCCGGTGGGTGGGGGCTTTCGGAGTGTAAATGTAGCTCTGCGAAAGGCACTGGAGCTCTATGCCTGTCTTCGCCCTTGCCGAAGTTACCCGGGTATTCCTTCCAGATACGAAAATATAGATATAGTAATCGTGAGAGAGAACACTGAGGATCTATACGCTGGAATTGAATTCGAAAAAGGCACCCCAGAAGCAGAGAAACTACTTTCCTTCATTTCACAAAGCCAAAGAGAGGAGGTACGAAAGGACTCTGGCATTAGCCTCAAGTTAATCTCCGAGACTGGAAGCAGGAGAATTGCCCGATTTGCTTTTGAGTATGCCCGTGCAAATAACAGGAAGAAGGTAACTGCCGTTCATAAGGCGAACATTATGAAGTTCTCAGATGGCCTTTTCCTCAGTGTGGCCCGAGAGGTCGCCAGTGCTTATCCCGATATCGAGTTTGAGGACAGAATTGTGGATAACCTGTGTGCCCAACTTGTTCAGCGGCCGCACCAGTTCGACATACTTCTGCTCCCAAACCTCTACGGAGATATTGTCTCCGACCTGTGCGCTGGACTTGTCGGTGGACTAGGGGTGGCTCCAGGAGCCAATATCGGTGATGAGATAGCCGTTTTCGAACCCACCCATGGCAGCGCCCCCAAATATACCGGCTTGAACAAGGTGAACCCAGTGGCTACGATTCTATCCGGTGTGATGATGCTTCGGTATATCAACGAAAGGGCAGCCGCTGACAGGGTAGAGGCAGCCGTAGCCGATGTAGTAGCTGAAGGTAAATCAGTTACCTACGACCTGAGACCGGAACGGGATTCCACCACAGCCGTGGGGACTTCCGAAATGACTGATGCCATAATCACGAAGTTAAGTTAGGGGCGCTATTGTCATTAACTCTTTGGCAATATCTGGGTATTTGGCGATAAATCGCAATTCATCAGCAACTAGAGGCTTCTGGGCTAACACATTGGCGTATCTTACCAATTCCAGAACCCTCTCGGCCTCATCCCTGTTCTTGAAGCTTATCTCCATCTTGCCCATGAGATGCCTAAAACCAGATATCCCACTATATTGACCGGAGCATATCTCTCTTCCGGTCTCAACCATCTCTGGTTCGCCTCGGCCCAGCTCTTTGAAATCGTATAGTTCGTAGTTTTTCGGATCCTTTAGTACCCCATCAGCATGGATACCAGAAGCATGAGCGAAAGCATTAGCTCCAACTCCGGGCTGGTTTATAGCAATGGGAACGCCAAAAGCATAGCTGGCATATTTACAAATCTTCCATGCCATTGATAAGCGAATCGGCATACCAAACTTATACTTTTTAGCCAGACCCCTGGACTTTTTGAGTGCCAACACCACGGCAACGAGGTCAGCATTGCCTGCCCTTTCTCCTATTCCGTTGACCGTTGTGTTTATATAGGCGTCCTGTCCCCCATCAATGACCCCCTTTGCTCCGGCTATGGAATTAGCCACCGCCATTCCTAGGTCGCCATGGCAGTGAAGCTCAATAGGTATTCCCACTTTCTCCGCCAGTAGCTTACAAATCTCATAAATGGTAAAGGGGTTATCATAGCCGAGCGTATCACAATACCTCAACCTATCGGCTCCATGTTCCTTAGCTATAGAAGCAAATCGGAGCAGAAAATCTGTATCTGTTCTTGAAGCATCCTCAGCATTAACACCAACAGTTTCAGCCCCATTTGACTTAGCGGCGTCTATAGCATCTGCGGTCATTGCCAATATATCTTCCTTATTCTTGCTGCCTCTAAACTTACCCGTAATCATTTGGTCAGAGGTAGAGATAGAAAGATTGAGGTGCTTGATATTGGGGACTAAACTATAAGCTCGTTCCACGTCCCCAGCAGTGGCTCGTATCCATCCCTCCAAGTGAATGGGCTGTAAGACACCCATCTCGGCCAATTTAAGGTTTTCCTGAAGGTAATGAGATTCGTGTCTGGTAGTAGGGAAACCAAATTCGCTTTGATAAACTCCCATCTCATTCAAATACATATTTATCATCGTCTTGCCAAGCTTGGATAGACCGAGCTTGGCTGTCTGAACTCCGTCACGATTTGTTACATCAATCAAGTAAATTTTACCCATCTTTTTACACCTATAAATTCGAGAGTATTCTTCCTCTTTGTGTCTAATTTTACATCTGTTAAGGGTGATATTCAAGCTACTTTAGTCTTTCATTTTCTAATCTAGACGATGAATGTAGTTCCTCTTAAAATATAGATAGCCCCCAGCCAGCCCACCCAAAATTATAGCCAGCCCGACTGTTGCCAGAGCACAGAATAGAATAGCGTCATACCAAAAGTCCCCAGGGAAAAGCATAAGCATATAACCTTCAGCCGACCAAAATTCATTGCTGAAGAAGAGCAGATGAAACTGTAACCAGAGCTGGTCAAAACCCAGTAATGTGCCTAACCCCAGCATCAGCATGAGGGCTAGGGTGAAACCACTACCCCCAACTACTCCCCACGCCAGTTGCCGCCAGTATTTCCGCTTCCGCCAGAAGAGGTTAAGTCCAGCGTAAACTAGAACATAAATTAGTGTCCCCAGTGCAACCCAATAGTCCAGCCAAATCAACCCTTTAACATCCCTGAAGTGAATAACCTCCTCTTGAGTAAACAGCTCAAGGCTGACATACTCCTCATCCGAGTTAAAGTAGCTAATTAGCCCGGTGGCTACATCCTCCAGCTCTATCTCGGTCAAGCCGGTAGTTCGGCTTACATCGTATCTTTCAAAGCCATATTGGTAAAGCCAGAGACTATTGGCTGCCACCGCAATACTAGCTGTCAGCAGCAGAACCGGCAGGCAGACCATAAACAGACATTTAGCCGTAATTCCAAGAATCCTCAATTTTTATCTCCCCCAATCATTACCTGATTTTACACTGTCACGGCTAAAAAGCATAGAGTTTATTAGCAACCTTGAACTTGACTTGGCATCTGGGAAATGATTAAAATAATCGTAGAGGAAGCAAAATGCCAATATATGAGTATGTTTGCTCTGATTGTAACTTAAAGTTTGAGTTGTTACGCCCCCTAAGCCAGGTTAATAAAGGGGCTTCCTGTCCACGTTGTCATAATACGGCTAAACGGATACTCTCCACCTTTGCTTCCTTCTCTAGGGATGGGAACGGACTAACTTCTTCCATAGGTAGTAGCCCCTGTGCCAGTTGCAGCGCTGCTAATTGTAATAGCTGCAGTCTGTAGCCGAGGTAGAGCATGTCATTCACCACTGCTCCTAAAAGGACGGGTATTGCTAATCTTCCCCTCCATTACGGCAAGGTGCCACCCTGGCTCTTTGACCGTATGGTTAAACTGGCTCGAGGGATTACCATTGCCATCGTGGCTGACTTTGGCTCTGAAGAGATGTTGAGGCGATTGTCGCATCCTCATTGGTTTCAAGCCTTCGGCTGCATCCTGGGCTATGACTGGCACTCAAGCGGCGTTACCACTACTCTATGTGGTGCTCTTAAGGAAGGGATAAAGGGATTAGAACGCGACCTGGGTTTATTTATAGCTGGTGGCAAGGGCAGGACATCACGGCGAACCCCGTCAGAGATAGAAAGCTGGGGAAATTCAATTTCACTAAACCCTGCGCCACTGGTATATGCCAGTCGGATGTCAGCCAAGGTAGATAGCTCAGCGGTCCAGGATGGCTACCAGCTCTACCATCACACCTTCCTGTTTACCCCCCGTGGCTCGTGGACGGTTATTCAGCAGGGTATGAACGAGGCTAAGCGCTATGCCCGCCGTTACCATTGGCTAGGTGAAACGGTTACTAGCTTTGTCAATGAGCCCCATTCCGCCATCCTGTCTGAGGTAAGAGGACAAGCACTAAACCTGGTTGCCAGTGAAAGTCACCCCGCCCGAACTACCATTACCGATATAGTTACCAATGAAAAACCAGAAAATGTCCTGGCTGAGCTAAAAAGAATAAAGACCCTGCACCTGCCGTCGCACCATTACCTGAGCACCCAGGACCTTCATCCCGATAGCCTGAGTCGGATTCTAATAAGCACCTATGACCGTCAGCCGAATGACTTTGAACAATTATTAGGGCTAAAGGGAGTAGGACCCAAGACCATCCGTGCCCTGAGCCTCATTTCCGAGCTGGTCCATGGGGTTGCCCCCAGCTACCGAGACCCTGCCCGCTACAGCTTTGCCCATGGGGGTAAGGACGGCATCCCCTACCCTGTTGACCGTAAAACCTACGACCAGTCAATCGAGCTTTTAAGTAAAGCCATCCACAAAACTAAACTGGGTTTAAGAGAAAAGAAAGAGGCCTTGAATAGGCTCGGTAAGCTGAGACGCAGATATAAAGTATAGTTTGAACCCTGCTCACAGCGGCAAGGACAGATTTCTTTTTTATCTCCAATAATTTCCATTCAATTTTTCCAGTGCCAAGGTTAAAAAGAATACCCCAAAAACTAACCCTGTGCTATAATTAGTCAAATCCTTGGAAGGTACTATGTTTAGCCATCTCCATGTTCATACTGAGTACAGCCTGCTTGATGGCATGTCCCGCATCCCTCAGCTGGTATCCAGAGCCAGAGAGCTGGGGATGCATAGTTTAGCCATAACTGACCACGGAGCCATGTATGGCGTTATTGAGTTCTACCTGACAGCCAAAGAGGCAGGCATAAAGCCCATTATCGGCTGCGAGGTTTATCTAGCTCCAGACAGTCGCTTTAGCCGTGATGCGGGTGATAAAAACAACTGCCACATTATTCTACTAGCCAAGAACCGCACCGGGTACCGCAATTTAATCCAGCTCACTACCAAAGCCAACCTCGAAGGCTTTTACTACAAGCCACGGGTAGATAAAGAGCTTCTCCAGCAGTATCATCAGGGGCTTATCGCCCTGTCTGCTTGTGCTGCTGGTGAGATTCCACGCCTCATCCTAGAAGGACGCCTCCAAGAGGCGAAACAGGCTGCCTCATGGTATAAGCAAACATTTGATGATTTCTACCTAGAGATACAGAGGCACCCTATCCCTGAGCTGGAGCGAATAAACGAGGGTCTCATATCTATGAGTAGCGAGCTGGATATTCCGCTGGTAGCAACTAACGATGTCCACTATGTCAACCAGGAGGATGCCTCAGCTCACGACCTGCTGTTATGTATTGGGACTAACTCCTCTATCCATGACGAGAAAAGAATGAAAATGGCAGGTGATTTCTTCTACCTCAAGAGTCCACAGGAGATGTCAGAGCTGTACCATGACATTCCACAGGCTGTGGAGAACACTGAGCGCATTGCTGAGATGTGTAACCTCAAATTTGAATTTGGGCGCCTTCACCTCCCTGAGATAGAACTACCTGAAGGGAAGGCGGCTGACCAGTTTCTGGCCGACCTTTGTTATGAGGGTCTACCTCAGTACTACCCCCAGCCTACCCCAGAGATAAAGCAACGACTTGACTATGAACTTGAGGTAATAAAGCAAACCCAATTTGCTAATTACTTCCTTGTCGTCTGGGATATCATCTCCTTTGCCAAGAAGCATAACATTTTATTCGGGGTTAGAGGCAGTGCCGCTGCCAGCATTGTCCTTCATTGCCTGGGTATCACCGAGGTTGACCCTGTTGAACACAAGCTGGTTTTTGAGCGCTTTCTCAATTTGGAACGTCGGGAGATGCCGGACATAGACTTAGATTTTGAGGATGACCGCCGTGATGAGGTCATCTCCTATGTATCACAGAAATACGGACAAGACCACGTCGCCCAGATTATCACCTTCGGTACACTAGGTGCCAGGGCAGCCCTGAGAGACGTCGGTCGGGCTTTAGCTATGCCCTATAGTGATGTGGACCGTGTAGCCAGGCTGGTTCCCTTCGCTCCAGGTATGACCCTAGCCAGAGCCCTGGACGAGAATAGCGAACTAAAGAATATTTACCACGAAGATGCTATAGTTCACAATCTTGTTGACTCTGCCAGAAGGGTAGAGGGTATAGCTCGCCATGCCAGTACGCACGCTGCTGGTGTCGTTATATCTAAAGAGCCCCTCACCAGATATGTTCCGCTACAACGGGTAAGCAAAGGTAACGATGAAGCCATAGTTATGACCCAATTCACCATGGAAGACATTGCCCAGATTGGGCTTTTGAAAATGGACTTCCTTGGGCTGGCTAACCTTACCATTCTAGGTAAGGCAACGGAGATTATTTCCCAAAACCGTGGCATTGATATTGACCTACACCATATCCCAATGGATGATGTCAAGACCTTTGACCTGCTGTCCGCGGGGGAAACGGCTGGCGTATTTCAGTTAGAGGGAGCTGGTATGCGCCGCTACATCAAGGAGCTTAAACCAACCACCTTCAGCAATATTTCAGCGATGGTAGCTCTGTATCGACCGGGACCTATGGAGCACATCCCTACCTTTATCAAAGCCAAGCACGGCATTGAGCCTATCCGCTATCCTCACCCAACTTTAGCTAACATTCTTGAGGAAACCTATGGGGTGATTGTATATCAAGATCAGGTGCTATTCATCGTGCAGGCCTTCGCTGGCTATAGCCTGGGGCAAGCTGACATTTTCCGCAAGGCAATGGGCAAGAAGATTCCTGCGGTTATGCGGAAAGAAAGGCGTAACTTTATTGCTGGCGCTAAGAAGAAGGGATTCTCGACTGAGGTGGCGGCTGAGGTTTTCACCCTTATTGAGCCCTTCGCCGGCTACGCCTTCAACAAAGCTCACAGCGTCAGCTATGCTCTTATTGCCTATCACACCGCTTATCTCAAGGCAAACTACCCGGCAGAATATATGACCGCTTTACTGATTACCAATGCCGGTCAGTCAGAGAAGGTGGCTAGTGCTGTTGCTGAATGTCGCCGCCTAGGTATTACAGTACTACCGCCTGACATAAATCGCAGTCAAGCCACCTTTTCTATAGAAAAGGATAATAAAGACGATGCCCCTGCCATTCGTTTTGGGTTAACCGCCATTAAGAATGTAGGACTTGGAGCAATAGAGCCGATTATTGCAGAGCGTAACAAGGAAGGCGAATTCAAATCTATTGAAGACTTGTGCCGCCGTTGTGACCTGCGGGGTATAAATAAGCGGGTACTGGAAAGCCTGATTAAAGTTGGTGCTTTGGACTGCCTAGGCAACCGGGGAACTCTACTGCACAACACTAACCGTATCTTATCCCTAGCTCAACGAGAGCAACACTTACGCGAAACAGGGCAATCTACTATGTTTGACCTATGGGGGGAGGTAATGCCAGCTCCCCTGCCCAGCCTTGACCTAGAATCTGCCGAAGCCTCTACCAAGGAGAAACTAACTTGGGAGAGGGAGCTGATGGGAGTATACCTCTCCGAGCATCCCTTCAGCTCTGTGGCTAGTAAGATGGGTTCTGAGACTACCCTGTGTGGTCAAATTGATGCTGAGATGGCAGGGCAAACCGTTGTTGTAGCTGGAATGGTAGCTTCGGTTCGTCACCTGTTCACTAAAAACCAGCAGCCCTTTGCCAGCGTAGTTCTGGAAGACCTTGATGGTAGAATTGAGGTCATGGTCTGGTCTAAGGTCTATACCGATACCAGAGGCCTATGGCAAGAAGGGAATATACTGCTAGTTGAAGGCAAGGTAAGGCTAAGGGATGATAGAGTGCAGCTGAACTGTGATAGTGTACGACGCTATCAGCCGGAAACAGCCCTTGGTGAAGAAGCGGTTACCCCTGAACCCAGTGAGGCACCGGTAGCAGCTGAGGTAACCCCAGTTTACACAGCACCAGCTGAAAGCCGCCGGCTGGTAATCAGCATTACCCAGACCACCGATGAGGCTAGTGATACAGCCTATCTGCATAAATTGGTTGACATTCTTAAAGATTTTCCCGGGCAGGATGAGGTAAACCTGCGTGTAGCTAACGAGGAAAGGGTGGCTAACCTCAAGCTGTCCAATATATATATCAACTACTGTCCTGAACTCCACCAACGGTTGGTAGAGCTGGTGGGAGAAGATGGACTAAGGCTAGAGCCAACTGATAGCTCGTGAAACCATTTATCACAGTGTTGTGCGAAAATGCTGTATTAAAAAGGGGGATTTAATGCTTGGAAATTGGTTACTTTGTGATTTGCATATTCACACAAACCTTAGTGACGGAAGATTACCCCTAGAAGAGGTGGTTGACCTCTATGGTACAAAGGGATTTGATGTCATAAGCATCACTGACCATATTCTGGACAGTAAGACACTGGAGGAGCGACAAAAGAAGAAGGAACCTATTGAGGCAATAAAAAGAGACGACTTCCAGAATTACCTTCGGCTTCTGTGGAAGGAGGCACAGAGAGCATGGGGAAAATACGAAATGTTACTCCTCCCAGGCGCAGAGCTTTCAAATAACTGGAAGAATTATCATATTCTTGCGATTGATATAAAAGAGTATATTGCCCCCGAACTATCTGTAGAGAGAATAGTTGAGCATATTCATGAGCATGGGGCTATTGCTATTGCCCCTCACCCATATCATAAGGCAACAGAAGGTAAGCAGACTTATATTTACCTCTGGAATAATCACCAAAAATACGCTGAACTCTTTGATGCCTGGGAAGTAGCAAACCGTGATGACCTTTTCAATGTGATTGGTCTAAAAAAGTTTAATTATGTAGCCAACTCCGATTTCCATAAACCCTGGCACATTTACTCTTGGAAAACTTTGCTAAGATGTGAGAAAAATCCAGAAGCGATAAAGACTGCGATACGCGAGAATGAGGCGGTATCTATCTATCTGTTTAGGGAAGAAAAACGGATAAAGGAATAAATAAACTATGATGCCTCCAAATGATAAATCAGCAGGGCACAGAAAAAGGCTAAGGGAAAAGTTCATTAAGTCAGGCCTGACCGGCTTCCACGACTATGAAATTATTGAATTACTCTTGACCTTAGGCTCGCCCCGCAAGGACTGTAAACAGCAGGCAAAAGAGATCATTAAAAGATTCAAAACACTGAGAGAAGCCCTGGAAGCCTCTCCTGAAGAGCTACAGCAGATAGGTGGAATCGGTCCCCATAGCGCCTTTGGTATCAAGCTGGTGCAGGAAGTAGCCAGAGAGTTTCTTAAGGAGAAAATTATTGATAAGCCTATTTATAAATCCGCCAAAGAGATTTTTGATTATCTCTACCACTCAATGCGAGACCTCACCAAAGAGGTATTCAAGGTTATTTATCTAAACAGCCAGAACCAGACCATTGACACTACTGACCTCTTCGAGGGAACGGTAAATAGCAGCTCCATCTCCCCCCGTGAGGTTATTGAAAGCGCCATTAAACATAATGCCGCCTCACTGATTTTTGTCCATAATCACCCTTCAGGCAACCCTGAACCCAGCGGGAGCGATAAGGAGCTAACCAGAGACCTGGTCTTTGCCGGGAGCATCATGCGGATTAAGGTTTTAGACCACATTATAATTGGTAATAATAGATACTTTAGCTTCGCTGGCGAAGGACTAATTGAGCAATACGAACTGGATTTCCTGAACTTGAAAATGAGGGGAGTCTCTGAGGCTAAGCGAAGGCTATACCGAGCTAAATTATTTGGCTCCGAGCGTCCTTAACAGCCATAACCACAAGCACCAAGATCGTTGTTCCCGACTGTTCCTGAAATGACCCGTTGATATTGATAACTGGCATGATATTTCGTATAATATTAAGATAATATTCGCATAAGATTATTATAATTCAAGTATTATTACATTGTCATTTGTATCAGACAATATAAAACATCTGGTATTGATGAAATAAATTGATTATAGGATTGCACAATGGAAGTCAATATTACTGGTAGATTAATTGATAGGGATTGAATTAAGAATATGAATGCATTAATATTTTAGTAAGGAGGTATATTATGCCAAGTGCATTGGAAGTTATCACAAGAGTCATTTCAGAACACCGTAAGATCACGGAGCATACCAAACTTTCCAGAGACACAATGAATGACATTGATGCGCTTTTCACTCTCCAGAAGAAACGATACCAAGTTGCATGGAGCTCGACTTCAGTTACCGACCTAATCAAGAAGCGGGATCAACTACTACAGACGATTAACCTTCTGGAAGATGGTCTAAAGAACCACTTTGGCTATGAAGAGGAGGCTCTACCCCTGGTGTTTGGAGAGCTTTTGATGAAAGCTATCCTTGACGAACACCATGAAATATTAGGGCAAATCGAGAATGCCAAAACAACCTTAATCAACCTCGAAGGACTGGACCAGGAAGAGTTGTTCTCGAAGAGAACAGTGGTACTAGAGAGTATCAATAACCTTTGCCAGACTGTTGAAGATCACGCACACCACGAAGAAACTGCTCTAAATACGATGAAGAAACCCCTTGAGCAAACCTCTGCCGATTGAATTACTAAGTTTATACAGACTTGAAACGCGTTGCACAAAGTAGCGCTTTGTTAAGGTGATCCCTCCAGTGCTAATTACCTATTTGTTGAAGCTATTCTGAACGGGAATGTTTGTGTGTTATTGTGACTATGCTGCCACGACTGCGTGAGGGTAGTTTAGGGGTTTGAGTAAGTATCACAATTGCATAAAATGTTACCTCTACGATAAAATCGTTCCTTAATAAGCCTTGACACTTGCCGACTCAAGGCTATAATGTCTGTAATTACTAGTTGGAGGTGACAAATGAAAATAATAGACCTGAAGACATATGTAGTAGAGGTTCCTCCTCCTCATCATGGAGGACGAAATTGGGTATTCGTGAAACTGATTACGGACAACGGAATCGAGGGCATTGGTGAAGCATATGACATCCCATTTGACCCACATGCTATAGTACAGTTAATTCAGACCACTGGCGAACGATTTGCCATCAATGCCGACCCCTTTAAGATAGAGCACCTGTGGCGAAGTATCTATGGCAGTGGTTACGACCAGCATCCAGACCTGACCAAGATGGGGATAATTAGTGCCATTGAAATGGCCTGCTGGGACATCATCGGTAAAGCTCTAAATCAACCTGTATATAACCTGCTCGGCGGCCAGTACCACGAAAAACTGAGAAGCTATACATATTTGTATCCATCCTCCACTGCGGAGCCTGATCAGCAGCGAAATGTTCACACCGATCCACAACTAGCCGGAGAGCGAGCAGCCGCCTATGTGAAAATGGGCTTCACAGCATTGAAGTTTGACCCCGTCGGGCATCCAACCACCCACGCTCCTCTACAGCTTTCCTTAGAAACGCTTGTGAATGCAGAGGCTGTAGTTAAAAACGTACGAGAAGCTGTTGGTGATAAGTGCGATATACTTATTGGCACCCATGGGCAGATGACTACATCAAGCGCTATCAGACTAGCCAAGAGGCTGGAGAAGTACGACCCGCTGTGGTTTGAGGAACCAATTCCACCGGAGAACAGGGATGAGATGGCTAGGGTAGCCCATCACACCAGCATTCCTATTGCTACTGGCGAGAGGTTATCCACAAAATACGAGTTCAGAGAGCTATTGCAAAAACAGGCTGCCTCTATCCTACAGTTTGCCCTCGGACGCGTCGGCGGCATCCTGGAAGCTAAGAAGATTGCCGGTATGGCTGAGGCCTATTACGCACAGATTGCTCCACATCTTTATACTGGCCCCATAGAGGCTATAGCTAATATCCAGATTGACACCTGCAGTCCTAACTTCCTGATTCAAGAAAGCATAGAGACATGGGGTGGTTTCCATGCCGAGATTCTCAAGGAGCCCATCCAGTGGGAGGAAGGGTATATTATACCTCCTACAAAGCCGGGACTTGGCGTAGAGTTGAATGAAGAAGTAGTGAATCAACATCCATATCATGAGACTGGCACCTGCATTGGCATGAGCGATGATCAGCCCTATATAAGAAAAGCACTACGGCCAATAGGATAGATATCAACCCACATTAGGGTTCAATCTTCGGCGTATCAATGAACACATAGGTGCTGTATTAGCGGATTACGCGCTCATCTGTCTGAGGTCAAAAGAATTGAACAAAAGCTTGTTTTGTTGGACGACTAGGTTTGTTATCAGACGCACACCCTAAAGGGCAAAAATTGTGTGTTATTGTGACTATGTTGCCAAGGCTATCTACTTAAATAGCCGAAACCAGATTATTGACACTGAAGACCTCTTTGAAGGCACACTAGAGAGTCTCCCAATCCGTCCCCGCGAGATTGTAGAAAGTGCCATTAAGCATGATGCCGCCGCTATAATCTTTGCCCATAACCACCCCTCAGGCGACACTGCCCCCAGCAAGAGCGATAAACGGTTCACCAGAGACCTAGTCTTTGTCGGGGAGATTATTCAGATTAAGGTGTTAGACCATATCATAATAGGTGGCAACAGATACTTTA
>JAUXAP010000006.1 GCA_030619865.1 Dehalococcoidia bacterium
GGAGGAATCCCGCATCACTATCAACAACTGGGTCAGTGACCAGACGGAAGGTAAGATTGAAGACCTGATTCCGCAGGATGTCATTGACACACTCACGCGGCTTGTCCTCACCAACGCCATTTACTTCAATGCGGCTTGGCAATATCTCTTCAACGAGAATATGACTGAAGATGGACCATTCTACCTGTTTGACGGAGGCAAGGTCACTGTGCCGATGATGAGGCAGGTGGAGTCGTTCGGTTATGCTGAGGGTGATGGATATCAAGCGGTCGAACTGCCATACGACGGCCGTGAACTGTCGATGGTTATCCTGCTTCCCCAGGCGGGCCAGTTTGACACATTTGAAGGCTCGCTGGACGCCCAGCGGGTGGATGCGATCGTGAAGGACCTAGCACTAAGACGAGTCGCCCTGACGATGCCAAAATTTGAGTTCAAATCGAGCTTCAGTCTAAAGGAGGCTCTCGCAACGATGGGTATGCCAGTTGCCTTCTCCGGAGGCGCGGACTTCTCGGGCATGACGGGCAACCGCGACCTGTTCATAGCAGATGTAATCCACGAGGCGTTCGTCTCTGTAGATGAAGCAGGCACGGAAGCAGCAGCCGCCACCGCAGTAGTGATGGAGATGAAGGCGCCGCCAGGGGCACCTGTCGAGGTCACCGTTGATCATCCCTTTATCTTTTTGATTCGCGACATCGAGACCGGCGCCATTCTGTTTTTTGGGCGCGTCGTCAATCCGAGCGCATAAGCAGGTCTCGATTGCTATCTGCAGTCTGACCCTACTGTAGCACTCACTCCAGTGGGCAACAGTAATTCTGTCATCGTTAACACCGGTTTTAATTGTTGTAGGAGATATAAATACGTGGAATGGAATTGAGGAGTCCCTTCTCTCGTTGCGGACTGGTAACATACCATTAGAGAGAGATTTGTGAGAGGATTTCCATTTGTGACTGTTGACAACCACCCAATCAAAGACTAAACTGAAGTGCCAACGTGCGAAATAAGTTCAAAAAGGCATATTGGTTTAGGACTTGAGGAGATAAAAGAAGGACACTGGAACAGCCAGCTAATGTAGTATAGTGATGCACCGTGCATCTTTTATCTAGGCCAGAGCATAGCGAAGGTAACTGACAAAGGAAGCGAGGATGTGTGTATGGGGAGGCTAGCTATCACCGGTGGTGACTGCGTCAGGAAAAAGCCGTTCCCGCCATGGCCGCAGTTCGATAATAGAGAGCTAGATGCTCTAGAACAGGTGCTGAGATCAGGCAACTGGGGAGGGCAGCCATTCCCCAACACCAAAGCAATAGAATTCGGAGAGCGCTTCGCTGCCTTCCAAGACGCGAGGTTTGGAATCTGTGTAGCGAACGGGACGGCTGCTTTAGAAGTTGCTTTGAGAGCAGCAGGCATAGAGGCTGGTGATGAGGTAGTCGTACCAGCATATACTTGGGTAGCGACCGCCCTTGCTGTCGTCTACCTTAACGCAGTGCCAGTTTTCGTCGATATCGATCCTGATACTTACTGTATGGATCCAGATGCTCTCGCTGCTGCTATTACTGACCGCACCAAGGCCGTTATTCCAGTTCACCTAGCCATGTCTATCGCAGACATGGATCGGATTGGTCAAATCGCGGAACAGCGTGGCCTGACGGTGATCGAGGACTGTGCACACATGCATGGAGGTCGCTGGAGGGGTACGGGTGTTGGCTCAATCGGCGACTTAGGCTGCTTCAGTTTCCAGTCAACCAAGGTAATCACCTCAGGCGAGGGAGGTATTATTCTTACCAGCCAGGCAGAATTGGCCCAGCGTTGTCAGTCTCTGGTGAACATCGGTCACAAGGAGCCTGGCTATGACAGCTTTGATGGGCGGATGTTGGGATGGAACTATCGAATTACAGAATTTCAGGCGGCTATCCTCCTAGCCCAGCTAGACCGACTCGATGACCAGACACGCATACGGGAGGAGAACGCAACATATCTGTCGCAGCGGCTTGAAGAGATTGGCGGGGTCCGACCCCTCGTTCGTGACCCAAGAACGACCAGACTAGCATACTACCGCTACCTTTTCCGCTACGACTCGGAGGAGTTTAAGGGTTTGCCCCGCGAGAGATTCGTCGAGGCGCTCGAGGCTGAGGGTATTCCTTGTTGGTGGTCTTGGTACTTACCTGTATATCGGAGCCCCTTGTTCGCTTTGAAAGCCAGTGAATATCCCGAAACGCGAAGGCGCTACGGGGAGAAATACACCCCCGAGGGGGTCTCTTGCCCAGTGACTGAGCGTGCCGCATATCGTGAGGCTGTATGCCTCCCTCACCCGATGCTGCTGGGGGAGAAGAGAGACATGGATGACATAGCTGATGCCATTATTAAGATAAAAACAAACGTTGATGAGCTGCTGTAAGAGATTATGGAGAACGAAGTGAAAGACACGTTAGGGATTGGTCTGATAGGTGCTGGTTGGGTTGCCTCTGTGCGGGCTGAATGCTTCCAGCGCTTGCCAGGCGTTGAACTCCGTGGCGTAGCCGATATTGACCAAGACCGCCTGAGACACTTTGCTAACCGCTATGGCGTGGCGGACTGTCACCTAGACTGGCATGAGCTTATCAGCCGCGACGACATTTCAGTCGTGAATATTGCAGCGCCTAATTACCTTCATGCTGAGATGACAATGGCATCAGCCCAAGCTGGCAAGCATATAATCTGTGAAAAACCGCTCTGCCTTAACCTAGAGGAGGCAGATTTAGTAATTGACACCTGCCACAGACAGGGCATTAAACTCTGCTATACCGAGCGACTCTGCTTCGCGCCGAAGTTCGTGCGAGCCAAAGAGCTGGTGGATGCCGGTGGCGTTGGGGAAATCTATAACATTAGGTACAGTAAAAAGGGTGGTGAACCTACCGCGATCAGTGCGTGGAATAAGGAACAGGCAGGAGGTGGCGCCTTGGTAGACATAGGATGCCACGGCATCGAGTTCTGCCGGTGGGTGATGGATAAGCAGCCAGTAAGAAGCGTTTATGCACAACTAGATACCCATCGGCATGACAACGACTCCGGGCTAGAAGATGACGCCATTGTCATCATGGAGTTTGGGCACGGCGGAACAGCACTGATTGAGAGTAGTTTTGCGTTGAGAGGGCCAAGTCAAAGTCGAGCCGAAATCTTCGGCACTGAGGGGGTTATCTATGCTGACCTCCTTGGAGGACTGCAGTGCTTCACAGAGAAAGGGACAGGCCGAGGTAGCGAAGAATGGCTATTCTCCAGCTATAAGTCAATTTGGGAACAAGGATATCCCCAGGAAATAGCTCATTTTATCGAATGTATCCGCAAAGATGTAGAACCTCGAGAGTGTGGAGAGGATGGACGTGCAGTACTGGAAATAATGCTGGCTGCGTACCGCTCTGCTGCTACGGGCCAGAAGGTGGCACTTCCTTTCCGACCAAAAGGGATAACGCGGCCGGTAGATCTATGGTGCCAGACTTAAATCGAATCCAATCAGGTTAAGTAGGGCAGCTTTCTTAAGATAACTTAGCAAGGAGCATAACAATGATATCGGGGAAAAAGATACGCTTACGTGCTTTAGAGAGAAGCGACTTGGCAAAAGTCTGGGAATGGCTGAATGATGAGGAAGGGATGTGGTTTTGGGCTGAGCCAAATTATACCCCGTCGCTAGCTGAGGTTGAGCAACGGCTTGCCGGGTCGCAAGGTGTGGTTGGCCACCCTTGCAAACAGTTCATAATTGAGACGCAAGAAGGTATACCTATCGGCCGGGTCTTCTATGATCATCTGGATACAAAGCATCAAAGAACGGAGGTCGGCATCCAGATTGGCGAAAAGGAGTACTGGGGAAAAGGGTATGGCACTGATGCCATGATAGCTTTCCTAGACTACCTATTTAACGAGTTAGGTCTTCACCGGGTTTACTTGCATCTCCAAAGCTACAACACCAGAGCCTTGAAATGCTACGAGAAATGCGGCTTTGTCCAAGAGGGAATTCTCCGTCGCCACAGCTTTGCCAGAGGTGAATACCATGACGACTTGATGATGGGCATTCTACGTGATGAGTTCAATCAGCGACACAGAAGAGATATTACTGCCAGTGAAGGTGGGGGGAACTCGGCCCAGTAGTAACTGATACCGGATTTCCACTAAATAGACAAGGCTGTCTGTATTTTCAGTGCACAATAGCTCGTTTGTCACCCCATTGAACGAAAGTCCGGATTGTTCAGTTCAGGTAACAAAAGCTTATATTGTGTGATTGATAACAAAAGGGGTGGATACCTGAAAACAGATATCCACCCCTTTAATACCCTGGATTTCAGAATGTTAGTCCTAACTCTTTCCAATTCTGAACATCTTGGTGCCACATGTGGGACACGTCCCCTGAGTAGCTGGTCTCCCGTTCTTCATCACTATGGGCTTGGGGTCCCTCATTTCCTTCTTGGCACGACATTTTACGCAATATGCTTGCATTTGGTTTACCTCCTTTTCAGGTTTTTGAAGCCTTATCGGGCCACCCTTCAGTATTGGATAATTGCACCACTGGCAGTAGTCACCGCTCGTCTTCTGACCACAGTTAGGGCACCTAACCATTTAGAACCTCCAATTAATGTGTTTACTAATAATATAATATAGCATACTTAGCTATTCAAGCGACACTCCAAGCTTAGCCAACACTTTATTCTTACTGTCGTGACAAGTAAGTTCAATGGGAAAAATGACAACCTTCTACCAAGAAGTTCCAGCTAAAGGGTATTTGCTAAACAGCAGATAGAACATTTGTGGAGGAACACTGAGGTACTTGCCGAAGCAGATTGAGTGGCAACATAATACTGTTCAAAACTATTACCTACTTTCGGTAGGAGCAGAAGCTCGCCTACTAGCGGAAATCTTGACAAGTTACCACTGTCATTTATAATTATGGGAAGAGGTGTTGAATGCGGAAGTGTCCTAACTGTGGTCAGGTGACCGCAAGAACCGAGGATTGGGCATGCCAGTGGTGTGCTTATCCCCTGTTATCAGGGAATTACGAAAGGATCTCCAAGACTTATAAACAACTCCAGGAAGAGAAGCTGCGTAAGCAGAAAGCCCCTCGGAGAGAGCAAACTGGGACGTTTCCTCTACCTAATGATAGCAGTTTACCGCCAACACACACGCCGGAGTCTAAATCAGAGCCCACTTTGGATTCCGGACTTGCACCAAAGCCCAAGCGACAACCTAAGTCAAAACGGAAGTCTGACCGTGGGCTAGTGGTAGCCCCGGTAGAGGTAACGGTTGAAGAATTGTATTCACTATTCGCGATGCAGAGTTTTAAGGTAACGGGAGTAGTGAACAAAATAGTATTAGAAGATAGTCTTAACGTTTACTATATTATTCTAGCTGGTACTAATAAAACCGTAGAACTGGACGTCCAGTGTATGTTTGACAAGAAGCACCTATCTGAACTGAACCAGTTGACAAAAGGACAAAACGTGACAGTAGAAGGCAACTATGCTGGCTACATAATAAACATGCTTATGAGAAATTGTGTTTTAGTTCACTAAAAATACCTCTAGCTGTAGTGCTACCTTCTCGCCATCTGCCATTGAACTTTATTAACATGTATTATTTTGAATGCAGAAACTGATCCACCCTTTAGGCAATACCTTCCCCTTCTCCAAAGTCGCAACTGTAGTCATCACGCACAGGAGTCAATTTGTTGCAGCAGGTTACCTACCAGAGTGGAGGATGGTTGGTTGCGGCTTATTGTGTTACGCCACTTTATCTTTGTTGACAAAAAGGTGTATAATGAAACTGAGCATTTCGAAGCTAAGGTAGGCGTATTTAGGTGATAAAATGCCAAAATGTCACAACTGTGACCGAAAAACTGGCAACGGCGACTTCTGTCAGTGGTGTCATTACCCACTGAATAGACGCACATTTTTTCCTTTCCAAGTAAGGAGAAAGCCGCACCTTAGTAAGCTTGCTAGACAGACCGAAATGAAGGCTGAGCAGACTAAGAAACTTGCTAGACAGGCCCAAGTGAAGGACCCGCAGATTATTAAGGTGCGCAAAGAGGCTGGGGCAGCGTGGACCATGGCTCCGTTTAGACTATCACGCGAGAACAATTCAGAGACCAAGTCTAAAGAGAAGAATTCACCAAAATCAGACAGTGTGATACAGCGTCAGGCTAAGGAATTACTTGGCAGAGAATTTCGCACAGTCAATAATGGTTTGGACCCAGAAGAAGTCATGACCTTTCTTGAGACGGCCGTCGGTTCAAGTGAAGCCACTGTCAAACGTCTGGAGCATATGGTGTCTCTTCACAGGCTTTCTCAGACGATGGAGCGAATGGTTGAGGAGACCCGCCAATTTTCCGATGACATTAAGGAAATAGCAAAACAAGAGGCTGAAGCGGAAAAGGCTGAAATACTTGAGGAAGCTCAACGCAGAGCTGAAGAAATGGTAGCCCAAGTCAAGAAGAGTTGGAGTGCTTCTATCCAAAGCGCAAACTCCATTCTCTTAGAAGCTCAACGCAGAGCTGAAGAAATGGTAGACCAGACCAAGACGAATTGCAGTGCTCTTATTGAAAACGCGAACTCGGCTCTCTTAGAAGCTGCCACAAAAGTGAGAGAAGTGGAGATGGCTTTCCAGAATGTTAAAGAGATGATGGATATGGGTACGGAATCGGTGCGGCAAAGTATACCTGATCTTGTGAACTCGACCCGTCGCGACCTGAGTTTGCTGTATGAACAATATACAAAGGAGCTGTCAACTTTAGGATTTGAAAGCGTTGAAACCTCATCCTATGCTAGAGACCAAGCAACAATACAAGCAGAGGGTGTTCCTGAATCGGCAAAGGTTGACGAAAGTGAAAAGACACCTGATATCGCTCCGGAGCCCCTCCTGTTCAGTGGTAAAGTAATACTGGCAATCCCTCAGGAAGCTGGACCATCATGGATGGAACAGCTGCGACAGCGACTACGCAACATCCGTGGTGTATCCATTTTACTGGATGTACGTACTAATGCGGGCGTAAGCATCATGCATTTGTCGTTAGACGAGCCCGTCCCTCTAGCTTCGATACTGCTAGAAATGCCAAATCTTGAAAGCGTGGTAGAAGACTACCAGAAGGTAGAAGAGTATTCGGGGGGCTTGGCAAAGATACTAAGTCAGCACGTGCTAGATGGACAGCACCCAACAATGCTTGCGGTAGTGCTCAGCGGTGGTACTACGGAGTAATTGTTCAGCTCGCCCGGCCTAACGTAATTTGAGCAGGGCCCATGATTCTCCTTATGACTTCATTGAACACTGCAGTTTGTTTCTTTTTGGAATTCAAAGAAAAAGTAGTTAGAGAGTAGCGGTATTTCAAAAGGCGACGACAATAGATAATAATTGGAGTTATGGGATGAGTAAAAGCAGTCAAGAACAGTTGAAAGCCGGGCAAAGCCTTTATTCTTGACGGCTGGTAAAGCAGGTAGATAATCAAGTACGAGGGGAGCTGGGGCACGTAGCCTCCAACACTACCGCTAAATACAGAAAGGTCGCATGATTGGAGAAGTGAAACTTTAACTGATAGGCATAGCACTGAATCATCAAAGAAGGCAAACTTGGTGTAGTATATCGTTAAAGTTAGAAAACCCGCTGTAGACAACTGGTTCGGCGCTGAGCAATCCTGGCAGATACCCCGTGGCAAATACATGGTCAGCATGACGTGCAGCTTCCAAGTCAGAGAGCCCGTCCCCTATGTAGATGATATCCTTGTCTCTTTTCTTGAGCCAGGTCAAATGTTTTTCCTTAAACCCCTCGTTGATGATGTCACCTTCAGGATTGAAGTAAGAAACGGAAATGCCATCTTTGCTGAAGGAGGTTTGTCCACAGTACAATTCCAAATCTGGCATACCAATCTGGGCCAATACAGTCTCAATGTAAAAATCCAGCCCACTGCTAACAATGATAAATGGAATAGCACTCTCCCGGCAGTAACCAACAAATTCTAGAAAGCCTGGCCTTAACTCGATATGCTGACGAACAAATTCTTGGAGCTTCTCCTTGGACTCTTTGATGAGCCTATACTGGAGTTTATTGCTTTGTTCAACGGTTAAAGAGCCGTCAAGGTAGTCGCTTTCAATCCTTTGCCAGTCAGCGGAGGCAAAATTTTCTCTGAGCAGAACACTGAGGTTATTTCTGGTGACGGTTCCATCAAAATCACACTGGATAATCATTGCTCACATCATATTATATCTAAATAAAAAAGCAAGGTTGCCGGTGTTTCTACGGAGCTTTGCTACTTTGAAAAGCAGGCTTAGATTGGCTGGCTTTTTGCCCAAGGTATCTACGGATATAAATGAGCCTATATAAAGCCACCAGGTTGGTTAAAGCGGCTATGGCAATAAGACAGAAGTAGGCTTGCCCGGCGACTGCTCCGAGCATTATTAAGAAAAGTCTTATATCACGTGAGGCGAGAGATTTGAGTCCTCTATCAAATAAGTGCCTGTGACTAGAGCCGATACGGGCTCTAGTATAGCTAATGCAAGTGGTACCAGCCATGGCTAGAAAGCCGACCAGCCAAATTGAAATTGCAGGATAAGTCTCATTAGATACAGACCACAAGGTAAGCCCTAGTAGTATCAAGATATCGGCATACCGGTCAAGCACGGAATCCAGGAAGCCGCCAAATGTAGAAGCCATACCTTTTAGACGGGCTAAACTGCCATCTACACCATCAACAACAGACGATAGCTGAACCAAGAGACCCCCTATTACGTTCTGCCCAAAAATGAAGCTTATAAAGGACAAAAGCGCAATGCCGAATGCTGCCCAGGTTATTTGGTTAGGTGTTATTCTTGTCTTTGCAAACACACGTGCCACCGGCTCTGATGCCTTTCTGTTTATGTATCTGGAAATGTAGCCGTCGTACACAGCTTCCATCTTTGTCTCCTACACCCTCACCCGGTCTAAATCTTCACCGGTATCTACATCTGCCCAAAAACAGCCGCTAACATCGCATGTATCAAAACGATATCCCTGGCCGATTAAGAAACGGATAGCATCGCTCATTTCAACATTGTTCCCAAAATGGTGAACAAGCTCTTCCAGAGCCCGAAAGAAATTCTCTGTCAGAAGAAAGGTGCCGGTATCCAGAGCGTTCCAATAAACAAGGTCCTTGCCAATGTCCGTAATACAGCCGGCAATATCAACAGTAACCTTGGTTGCCTCGGCTAGTTGATGGTGTTGTGCTGGCGTATAATCGACACAAAGTGTTTCATTAACAGCCTGTCTATCTAGAAGACTCTTGATCGCCTTCCTCTCGATTATGTGGTCTCCCATGCAAAGAACAACCGGGTCTTCTTGCACCCAATCTCTGGCCTTATATGCTGAGATAGCATTGCCTCCGAGATAGTCAGGGTTAAAAATATATTGCAGCTTGGCACCAAAGTTGCTACCATCGCCCAGCACCTCAATAACCTTATCTCCTAAGTAACCGACTACGATCGCTATTTCATTAATGCCGGAGAATACCATTGCTTCAATAGGATAACTTATTAGCAGCGCCTTGTCGTATACAGGCAGCAAAACCTTGGGACAGGTGCTGGTTAGGGAACCTAAGCGATCACCGTCACCAGCAGCTAGGATAACACCTTTATCAACTTTTCGTTTATACACTGTCAAATTTAACTCCTTTCGAACAAAAATTTGTAGTGTTTTTAGAGCAGCTTGGAATTCTCTGTATGTGAGATTTGGTATTTCTTTGCCACATACAGGCGAGTTTAGCCCCTAACAGGATACTCAGAAAAAGGGGGATTGTCAACCATGTAAAGTATGAATTTTATCGGATAATTACAATCCTATTTTCCGGGACGTCTGTGCTAACTACACAATTCATCGTAATGTAGAGAAGCTCCTCTGTTAGTGAAGGAGCACGATAACACTGCTCTTCATCTGTCCCATGTTCGCACAAGACGAAATTCGTCTGTATATATTTATTCAGTCCATCTTTATCGGAAATCTTTATTGTTGTATCTCAAACAAATATGATTTTGAGAAAATTACAAGGGTTTGTTATCAAGGCTAGTTAGCAAAACAAAATCAAACCTAATTGACGAAAAGGAATCAAGACTGTCTATGAAAACTATCAAACTTGGCAGTCAACAGTGATAGCCAAGAGTGATACAGAAGCACTAAAGGGGATGAGACCGAAGCGTTAAAGGCGGGACCCCATATCGACAAAAAGCTGGTACGCAAACATTCTCTAGAATTATCATCTCGCCAAGTAAGGAATATTCTCCGAGTACATTGATTTTGACAGAAGACACAAAAAGTGCTATGTTGACACAGTAAGTCAATTTTTTTGGTATAATTAAATAAACTATATAATGTGCTTACATTACTACAACTGCGCATCTAAAAAACTGCTATTTTAAAGTATTTGGTCGGAAGGCATATGATAAGGCAGATAACGGTGAGCATCGTAACCACTAGGTAATGGAGTGCTTAATGAAAAAGGTTATCTTTGTAACCACAATTCTTATTCTGCTTTCTGTACTTTTCGCATTTGCCATCACCGTAATTGCCGCAGCCATCATATCCGAGCCAAGCTTTGAAACAGTGAGCAACTGGACTTACTCTGAAACCGATGCTGATTGGAGTGGAGCACAATCGGGAGTCTGGAAGACGCAGGGAAGCTACTCATACTTATTCTCATCCAGTAACGTGAATCTTGGTAATGGTACGTATTGCCAGATTCTACAATCAGTTGATTTCACTTCCATCGACACCATTTCTTTCGATGCAAGGCTATATGTGAATAGCGGGACGAAATGTCAAGCACGATGCGTTGTCGGTGCCGCCACCGTCTGGTCGCAAATCCTGCCGCTTACGGAAACCGATTATCTGCATCAGGAAGTAGATGTCAGCGGATACACGGGCTCTCAAGACCTTATATTCCAAGTAATCACTACCGGTACTCACCCCACTGCAACTTGCCTTTCCTATTTTGACAACATTAAGATATGGGGTTCATATAGCAATCCAGCACGGACCACTGTATCCAATGATTTTACTACCTATGGAGATATTGTCTATATGTATGGGGAGAATTTTGACACTACCGGCACTTATAAGGTGGCCTACTATGACGGAGGTACTCTCCACGATGGCGCCGGTGGCACAAAGCTTCAAACTGACACTTACACTGACGACACCGATGGAATCTTAGACCAATGCCTGTGTCGTCCTGCCGACTACGGGGCATCCAGCTATGGGACATGGCACGCCGTTGTTTATAAAACCACAGGTACTATGCCTGCTAGTTACGACCTGGTTAGTAAAGCCGATTCTGCCTATGTTGTCACTGATAGCTTCACCGTGCAACAGGCGGCAATCCCCGAATTCCCCACGGTAATAGCCAGTATTGTGGTAGCGGGTATATGCTTTGGCATTTTTTACTGGTTTAGGAAGAGGAAACGGGAAGCTGTCAAGGCTTAGAATAATCTACATACTCTCGCTAGTGATACTTGGGGTTCTTCTCGTCTTTACCGTATTCCGCCCTATGACAACCGCTGGGGAATACAGCAACGTAGCCAGGTGGCATTTACTTGAGACAGAGAAATTAGAAAGGAAGATAAACCCCTGAATTGAGCGAAGCCAGTAAGCTACTGAAGAAAGCTAATTAGAAGTTATCCCTTTCATTGACTCACTCATAGCTACGAGACCTATCGAATCATCCTTTAATGAAACGAATAGCCACAGTGTTACCCGGTTGCAGTTCCCATACTTTATTGCTACAATTAGACTCGGTGAGGGCAGTGGGGCTAAATAGTGAGACCAAAAGCCACCTCAAAAGTTCTGTCAATCGTCCAGCACCGCCCACCACTTGCAAAGGGGTAATAAAATCAGCCTTTCACCGATGTGTACTAATCACTTCAATTAAGGGTAGATTGCTGTGTCCTCTCACTACTAACCTTTTGGCTCCATTTACGTTATAATTATGTAAACAAACACATAGAAAGGTATTGGTAAAACTAATGAGATTCTCAAAGATAATGCTCATAGTCCTGGCACTGTGCTTAGCTAGCGCACTCTCGATAGGTTGCGCTTCTAAATCAGAGACAGCCGTGACCGAAGACCAGGTGGTAACCGTCCAGCGGGGCGACCTGATAATAGACGTCACCTCCAGTGGTAACCTGTCATTCTCCCACGAGGAGGAGCTAGCTTTTGAGGTGGACGGAACAGTAGGGGAAGTGCTGGTAGAGTTTGGCGACCATGTGGAAGAGAATCAGGTGCTAGCCAAACTTGATGATATATCGGAGTTGGATATCGCTGAGGCTGAGGCTGATGTGGCTAATGCCAAGGTCTCCCTAAAGGACGCCCAAGAAGCTCTGGAGGAGGCTGAGAACCCCTACACCGAAACTGACATTGCTCGAGCGGAGCTTGCTGTTCTCGATGCCGAGATAGCTCTGGATGACGCTCAAGATGAGTTCGAGAGAGCCGAGGATTTGTATAAGAGGAACCGCACTGCTCCTGGAAGAGCTGAGAATTATGAGCAAAAGCAGAGGCAGTTAGCCCTCGCTGAGATCGACCTTACTGAGGCGGAGGATGACCTGGCCGAGATGATAATCGGTGCCGACTCTCTCGAAGTGGAACAGAAGCAAAAGCAGCTAGCCGTGGCTCAAGCCAACCTGAAGGAAGTAGAGAATGACCTGGTCGAGATGCTAAGTAACGTTAATTCTCTGGTGGTGGCTCCTTTTTCAGGAATTGTCATTTCAGTTAACGCCGAGGAAGGCGAGGCGGTGAAGGCTAACCAAGTGATTATTGAGCTGGCTGACCCAGATAAGTTTGAAGCCGAGATTCTGGTCAATGAAATGGACATATCGGGAATACAAGTGGGAGCACGAGCCAGCATACAGGTGGATGCTATGGGAGGAATAAGCCTTCCAGCCGAAGTCACTTATATTTCTCCTACTGCCGTTATTCAGGCAGGTGTGGTGAACTACGAAGTAAGCGTCGAAATACAGTCACGCGAATCAGTAATGCAGGAACATCAGCAGGCAAGGCCAGAAGCAACGCAGGAAATTTCTCCCGGCGAACTTCCCGAGCAACTTAAACAAGCCATTAAAGAGGGCCGCATTACTCAAGAACAGGCTGAGGAAATGATAAAACAGAGACAACAGGGACAAGAAGGGTGGGAAGGACTGATGCCGGCGATAACAGCTGAAGACTTTCAACTCAGAGAAGGTCTAACCGTCATCGTCAGCATAATAATCCAGGAGAGGAATGACGTACTCCTGGTACCTAACCAGGCAATTACTCGCCAGGGAATGGTAACCTTCGTTCAGGTGCTGGAAGACCTGGAAGACGAAGAAGGCAACCCTGTTATTGAACAGCGTTTGGTACAGACGGGGCTGAGCAACTGGCAATACACTGAGATAATCGAAGGGCTCACTGAAGGTGAGAAGGTAGTCATACCGCAGTCAAGTAGTGCAACGACTACACCAGAACAAGGAAGTCGAGTGCCGTTCTTCCCAGGAGGGGGGAGGCACTGATGATTCACCTACAGGATATAACCAAGGTTTATCTTATGGGTAAGAGAGAACTGGAGGTGCTTAGAGGGATAACCCTATATATTGAGAAGGGTGAGATGGTAGCAATTATGGGTCCCTCCGGCTCAGGTAAGACGACTATACTTAACCTTGTTGGTTGCCTGGATAAACCGACATCAGGCAGTTACTACCTGGAGGATAGAGAGGTTAGTCGCCTCAGTAGCGGTGAACTGGCTGGAATCAGGGGGCAGAAGATAGGCTTTGTTTTCCAGACTTTCAACCTATTGCCCCGGCTTTCGGCACTGGCTAATGTGGAACTTGGACTGAGGTACTGTGGTGGAGGTGGCCGTGACCGTGCTATGGCAGCACTGGATAAAGTTGGACTCTCCGACCGGGCTAACCACCGTCCTACTGAGCTTTCCGGTGGAGAGCAACAACGGGTCGCTATCGCCCGGGCTCTGGCCAAAAACCCTCCCCTTATTCTAGCAGACGAGCCTACCGGGAACTTAGATAGCCACTCCGGCGAGGAGATAATCTCCATCCTCACCTCTTTGCATGCTGAGCAGGGCATTACCCTGGTAGTGGTAACTCATGAAGCTAACATTGCCCACCAATGTCAGCGCATCATCCATCTCAAAGATGGTCAGGTAGTGGCAGAGGAAACGGTATGAAGAAGTGGTTTGAACCCTTATCTACCGCCTGGGTGGGCGTGGCTACCCACAAGCTTCGTAGCTTTCTGACTATCCTTGGAATCGTTATTGGCGTAGGCGCCGTGATTAGCCTGATGTCCATCGGCAAGGGTGCTTCGGCAGACATCCTCTCCCGCATCGAAGGTATGGGGTCAGACCTCATTACCATCAGCCCTGGAGCGACTGGATATGGGGGAGTCAGGAGTGCTGCCGGCAGTGTGCGCACCCTCACCCAAGAAGATGCAATCGCAATAAACGAGCAGGTTGCCTATATAAACATGGTAGCTCCTACCTACTCAACATCACTCCAGCTGGTTGTCGGTGGCGAGAATATGAATTCTCAAGTTACCGGTGTACCCCCGGAGTATCAGGACATACAGAATTTAGAAATTGCCTATGGTTCCTTCTTCTCTGACTTCGATTATCAGCGTGGTGCCAAGGTAGTCGTGCTCGGCTCCGAGGTAAAAGAGACCCTGTTTGGAGATAATGACCCAATAGGGCAACAGCTACGGATGGGTATTAACATTGTTCGTGTTATCGGGGTTCTAGAAAGCAAAGCAGACATGATGGGCTCCTCGCTGGATAACGCTATACTGGTTCCGTTGACGGCTATGCAGCAGATGGTTGCCCAGCCAAGAACCAGCCAGGGCGAACGCATAGTTTCATCCATAGTACTGACAGTAAGCGATGAGGAGCAGACAGATTATGTGGTGGAGGAAATAACGAGTCTGCTTCGCGACCGACACCGCCTTGGACCTGACGTAGATGATGACTTCTATATTTTCTCCATACAGGAGATAGCCGAAGCCGTGTCGGCAGCGACAGGTACAATGACCCTTCTTCTGGGGGCTATCGCTGCCATTTCACTTTTGGTGGGGGGTATCGGCGTGATGAACATCATGCTGGTCTCGGTAGTGGAGAGGACCAGAGAGATAGGCATCCGCAAGGCGCTGGGAGCCAGGGAGCGAGATATCTGGATTCAATTTCTTGTAGAGGCAGCCTTCCTGACATTTGCTGGTGGTATTATCGGGGTTGCTGCCGGCTGGGTAGTCTCATATCTGGTCTCCAGCACGGGGCTAATCACGACCATGGTTACTGCTGATATAGTTATCCTTGCCGTCTCAGTGTCCGTTAGCATTGGTCTGATCTTTGGGTTCTATCCTGCCTGGCACGCCTCACGCCTCAATCCTATTGACGCACTCAGGGCTGAATAGCGACCACCAAACAACTTTCACAAGTCTTCCACGATTCGGTAAATATCTTCGTAAGCCTTGCCAAAGTCGGGGGTTTCCTTTTCCAGCTTATTTTTCAAAGCGGTCATTCTCTTTACAAATTGTTGCCGGTCTTTATTAGCCACCAGCTCAGCCCATGCTTTAGCCTTGCTTTGGAACAGCTTTTCCACCTCTGCCATCTTGGGCAAACTCGTTTGCAGAGAGGCATAAAACTCGGCATCCTCTGAGATAACGCTCTCTACCAATGTTAGTAGCACTTTATAGGTAATCCCGCCGATGTCTTTCATCTGTTTCAGGTTATCAAAGCTCAGCAGGGTATCAGCGGAAACCAGGGCAATGAAGTGAGAAAGCCCCAGAATGATAGTCATCATTTCATCATGTTTTTGAGGAGTCATTAAAGTAGCTCTAGCACCTCTAGCTTCTAAATACTCCCCAACTTTTTGAGCCAGGGTTTTTTCTCTCTCATTGGTAGGTGTCAGGATAAAATTCTGATTGGCAATACCCCTGGCGCCAGGACCAAACATTGGATGCACACCCAGCACTAATCCCGTTTTTATATGCTTATGCATTGTTTCAACCGGAAACGTCTTGATGGAGGTAATGTCTACAATGACTTGCTCAGGATGTGTGTAGGGGGCTATTTGTTTCACAACCTCATCAAAACTGCCTATCGGCACTGAGATTAAAACCACATCAGCATCTTTAACCGCTTCGGCATTATTAGTGGTAACCTCAACACTTAGCTGCTGTTTAACCTCAAGCAGCTTTCCTTCGTTTCTGCCGGCGATTATGACCTCTTTACCATCCTTTAGCAGAAAGTTGGCAAACCACCGCCCCATCTTGCCGTAGCCACCAATTATGGCTATCTTCAACAAACCCTCCAAGGTTACCTTTACTTGGCTTTAGGATACGAACCCAAGACTTTTACAAAGATGGAGGAATCTCTCAGGTGCTCTAAAGCCCCTCGAGGTGCTTTATCCTCACGATGACCTTCAAAGTCCAAATAAAAATTATATTCCCACGGCTTTTGCCTTGTTGGCCTGGACTCAATCTTGGTCAAGTTGATATTTCTATCAGCGAGTTCTTTAAGGAATTCATGCAGTGCTCCGGGTCTATGCCTTACTGAGAACACTACGGATGTTTTGTCATCTCCTGATGGCGGAGAATCCTGTTTAGCTAAAATAAAAAATCTGGTGAAATTTATCGGATTATCCTCTATTTCTCTGGATAGAATCTCCATCCCGTAGATTTCGGCAGCTCTTGGGCTGGCAATGGCACCACCATCTGTTATCCCCTTCTCTTTTATCATTTTCACGCTGCCAGCAGTATCATAGGTTGGGATTACTTCGCAGCCTAACTGTTTTAAAAAGGCCTTACACTGCCCCAGTGCCTGTGGATGAGAGTAAACCTTTTTTATCAAATCCAGTCTCGTCCCCGGGTTAGCTATCAGGCAGTGACCGACCCGAAGCTCTATCTCACCACTCACCATGAGAACTGAGTCCAGAAGCAGGTCATACGCCTGGCTTATACTTCCCTCCAATGAATTCTCGATAGGAATAATACCAAACTGCGTCTCGCCCTGTTCCACAGCCCTGAAGACATCCTCTAAGCTTTCACAAGGTTTGACCTGAACTGAAGATCCGAAAAAGTTAAAGGCAACCTCCTCACTATAGGCACCAATCTCACCCTGGAAAGCGACTACTATCTCCTCTGTTTTTTGTATATCCTTACAAACTGTAATTATTTGCCGGTAGATACTAGCCATAGCTTCCTCACCTAGCTTTTCATCACGAGCAAGTCTCTTGATATTTTCCAGTATCCTCTTTTCTCTACCCAGGTCCTCAATTTGCCTCCCCTGTTTCTTTTTCTCCTCACCTACTTCTTCAGTTATTCTTATCCGCTCACCCATAAGCCTGACTATTTCGGTATCAACTTTATCTATCTTTTTCCTCAAATCTTCTAAACTCATTTTATCACCTCCGGTATTAGTCCAGCCCTCATCGCGAAGTCGCAGAGGGTTACTGCCATCATTGATTTTACAACGACAACAGCTCTGGGCACAATACAGGTATCGTGTCTTCCTCCGACCACCAAACTTGAGCTTTCCATGCTTTCCATATTTACTGTTTCCTGGCTTCTGGCTATAGACGACGTTGGTTTAACAGCCACCCGGACCACTATCGGCATACCATTGCTTATTCCTCCGAGTATGCCGCCAGCATTATTGGTCACAGTAACTATCTCACCATTCCTGATGGTGAACGGGTCGTTATTCTCCGACCCCCTTTTCCCAGCGGCTGAGAAGCCTGAGCCAAACTCAATCCCTTTGATGGCTGGGATAGCAAAGAGGGCTTTGGCTAACTCTCCTTCCAAAGTATCAAAGACCGGCTCCCCCAAACCGACGGGAACATTTAGAGCTATACCTTCTATAATCCCACCAATACTATCACCTTCCTTTTTTACTTTCTCAATTACTCTGGTCATCTCTTCAGCCGCCTTCAGGTCAGCACATCTAACCGGATTTCCCCAAACATTTTTTCTTATTTCTTCAAACCCCTTTGGCTTAGCTTTTATCCCTCCTATTTCAATAGTATGAGCCAGAACCTCAATATTTATCAGACTAAGTAATTTCTTAGCAATGGCTCCAGCCATGACAAAAGTCGCTGTGATTCTTCCCGAAAACCTACCTCCGCCCCTGAAATCATTAAAGCCCCCATGCTTCATAAAGGCGGTATAGTCAGCATGACCGGGCCGAGGCAAGAATCTAATCTTTTCATATTCACTGGAATCAACATCCTTATTCCATATCAATAAACAAATGGGCGCACCAGTAGTGTGCCCATTGAATATGCCGGAAAGAACCTCAACTTTATCTTCTTCCACCCTCCTTGTCGTTATCGTACCTACCCCCGGTTTTCTTTTATCCACCTCTCTCTGGATATCTTCCTCAGTAATAATCAAACCGGCTGGACAGCCATCAACGATGACGCCTACGCACCTACCGTGGCTTTCACCAAAGCTTGTTATCGTAAAAAGTCTACCAAAACTATTTTCCATCTATGCCCACCTTGCTCCTATACTTTTTAGTTTATCCCAAAACTCAGGATATGTCTTGGAGACACATTCGGCACCCTCTATTATTATGTCACCAACTGCTGAGCCAAGTACGCTGAAAGCCATGGCAATTCGGTGGTCACCTCTGCTATCTATAACTGAACCCTGTGGCTCTGAGCCAGTGATAGTTAATTTGTTTCTCCCCTCGGTGACCTTTATACCCATTCTCAAAAGCCCCTCGTTTATAGCGGCTACCCTATCTGATTCCTTGAGTCGGGCTCTTTCTATACCGGTAAACTCACTCACTCCGTTAGCTACTGATGCCAGAACCGCCAGGGTCGGCAGAAGGTCTATGCAGTCGGACAAGTCGGCTCGTATTGCATTTAGTTTTGACCTTTTCACTGTAACTGAATTTTTGTTTACCTTGACTAAGGCTCCCATATCTCTCAAGAAGTCAACTATTATCCTATCACCTTGCCGACTTTCCGGATTTAGGTTTTCAACTTCTATCTCTCCAGACAAGGCACCCAGAGCCAAAAAGTACGAAGCCGAAGACCAGTCCCCTTGCACCTCGTATTTAGCTGGCTTATAGGTTTGTCTGGATATGACAAATTCTGTAAGGTCTTCAGCCACGTTTATTTTTATACCAAATTTCCCCAGGCAATCTATAGTCATCAGTACGAAAGGCTTTGATTCTAAGGGTGTGGTCAGCCTGATTGTCATCCCCTCTTCGGCAAAAGGGGATATAAATAATAAAGCTGACACAAATTGAGAGCTTACATTGCCCGGCAGCTGGGTCGCTCCACCCTTTAACCTGCCCCCACCAACAATTATCGAGGCTGCTTCACTCTGGTAGGAACAGTCAACCCCTAATTGCCTGAGGGCCTGGATTAAAGGTTTGATTGGCCTTTTCGAGAGAGAGGGGCCGGGGATTAACTTGCATTTCCCCGGGATTAATGAACCGATGGCAGTCATAAATCTTAACGTCGCCGCTGATTCGCCGCAGAATAGGTCTGTGTCCGGCTCATGGAAATTGCCTCCAATGACACGCCACAAATCCTCTTCCTGACGAACATCAACTCCAACCTTATTTAATACATTTATGGCAGCCTCGGTATCATCGGAGCTTAAGGGGTGTATTATTTCGCTTTCACCCTTGGCCAGAGCAGCGCACATTAAGCCCCGAATAGTATAACTTTTTGAAGACGGAGCTTGAATCTTTCCCTTTACTTCGCTTTTATAAATTGAGACCTTCATCTCTTTTTATCCTGTCTATTATTTGCTCAGTAACAGAATCAATATCCAGTTTTGAGGTATCTACGGTAATATCCGCAGCCTGCTTATAAAAAGGCTCCCGAAATCGCAAAAGCTCCCGAATTTTCACCGCTTTGTTGCCGCTAGCAAGGAGCGGTCTTTCCCCCCTCTTGCCTGATACCCGCTGGAGGATTACTGTCGGGGAAGCAGTTAGATAAACTATTGTAGACTCCCTTTTCAGCCGGTCAATATTTATTTGATTGAGAACTATCCCTCCTCCACAAGCGATAACTAAATCTTTATTCTTTGAAACCTCTTTAGTGACCTTAATCTCAAGCTCACGAAAAGCAATTTCACCATCCTGCTGGAAGATTTCAGGGATGGGTTTCCCAGCCTTCTGCTCAATTAAGGAATCCAGCTCAACAAACTTTTTATCCAGTTTTTTAGCCAGAGCTTTGCCAACCCCAGTTTTCCCCGTCCCCATGAAACCTATTAGAGCAATATTAGTTTTCATGTCCTTCTAGCACTTTAATTACTTCATTTCTCATCAGTTCAACTGGCGCCTTCAGACCAGTCCATTTCTCAAAAGCAAGAGCTCCCTGCCAAACCAGCATATCAAGTCCCCCTATAGCTCTGGCGCCAGCTGCCTCAGCTTCTTTCAGCAACTTGGTTTTGATAGGATTAGACACGATATCAACAACAATTAGAGCCGGCTTAAGCAGATTAGATGCCACCAGAGTCTCATCAATATTGGGACTCATGCCTACGCTCGTAGCATTGACCAGAATGTCGGCTTTCTCTAGAGCTTTCGTCAAGTTCTCACTATCCAATGGCAAAGCTTTTACCCTCTTCTTAAAAATCCTTGAAACACTATCGGCGCACTCCTCTGCTTTAGACAAGGTCCTATTCAGTATAGTCAAGTTAGCACCCCTCTCGGCGAGGATAAAGGAAACTCCCCTAGAAGCTCCACCGGCGCCTATAATGACTACACTTTTCCCCTCCGGCTCAACCCCCTTTTCCAGCAGAACCTGCATAAACCCGGTAGCATCGGTATTGTAGCCTCGCAAAACTCCGCCATAATTGACCACGGTATTAACAGCACCTATCTTCTCTGCCAGAGGGTCTAATTCATCCAGAAATTGGATGATAGCCACTTTGTGAGGTATGGTAACATTCAGTCCTCTTATATTCAGGGCTCTCACACCGTCGATAGCCTTAGCTAATTCTTCCCGCTTCACCTTAAAGGGAAGATACAAATAATCCAGGCCCATGTCACTAAAAGCGGCATTTTGTATTATCGGTGACATAGTATGCTCTACAGGGTCGCCGATTATCCCGCAGACCTTTGTTTTTCCTGATATGTACCTGCCTCTCATTCTATCACCATCCCATAGAGCTTCCTCAGTTCTCCTGCTGTTATTTGACCAGAAGCGGATTCCTTACCTTTCTCAATTGAGGCATAGACGAAATCGCCACCAACCAGAGGGCAAAGAACCCGACTCATAAAGCCTAAAGGACCCATAGCAAACGAAACCACTCTAGTTTCAGGGAACTCTGAGATTAGCTGTAAGGCGGTTAGATTATCCCCCAATCTTTGCGCGGTGGTAACCACCTTACATATATCAGCACCAGCGTCCAGCTGTCTTTGTACTATCTCCTTCAGGCTCTCGAGAGGGGGAGTCATCTCCAGTTCATGAAAAGAAAGAAGACATTTGGCTCGCTTTTTAATCAGCTCTATAGTTTTCCCAAGGTTTACCGTCCCAAGTTCAATATCAACTATATCTGCCCCCAGTTCGCTGGCGTTAATAAGCTCCTCTATTCTTTCCACTTCGCTCTTTTTCCAATTGCCTCCCTCGCTGGCACTTCTATTACAAGCTATCCACGGTTTCCTAAGCTGTTTAACTAATTGTTGCCAGCCGTTACCGATTAGGTCAATTCGCACCTCTAGTAAATCAACAAACGGTTCGACTTCCCTCAAGGCTTGGGGGTTGTTATCTACTATAACTGCGCAGACTCTAGGTCTCTTCATTCTGACTGACCAAAACCTCCTCGACTAACGAGGGACTTACCTCATCAGTGATAAATACTTTTCCTATAGATTTAGGCAAGATGAACCTTATCTTGCCTTTCAAAATCTTCTTGTCGTGCCGCATAGCCTGGATTATCTTGTCTACCTCAAGCTTTGGAATCTTTATCGGCAAGTCGGCTCTCTGGATAAGGCTCCTCAACCTCGCTAACTCGTCTTTATCAAGCACTCCGAGCTTGACGGAGATTTTTCCTGCCGCTAGCATACCGAGAGCGACTGCCTCCCCATGCCATATTCTAAAATCTGAGACAGATTCAATAGCATGGCCGATGGTATGACCGTAGTTTAAAATATTTCTCAACCCCGTGTCCTTCTCATCTTTTTCGACTACTTTGGCTTTAGTTTGAGCCGACCTAAAAACAGTTTCCTCAAGCAAACTTTCTTCAAGTGACTTTATCCGGTCAAGATTTCTCTCAAGATAGGTGAAAAATTCTTTATCCCAGATAACCCCATATTTTATGACCTCGGCCAGTCCGTTAGCCAGGGCCCGGCTGGAAAGGGTGCTTAAGGTGGTGATATCCGTAATTACTAACCTCGGTTGGTAGAATGCCCCTATTTTATTCTTTAATTGGCCCTGGTCTACCGCTACCTTACCACCGATACTGCTATCAACCTGTGCCAGCAGGGTGGTTGGTATTTGTATAAGCGGCATCCCCCGTAAATAGGTAGCGGCAACGAATCCCGCCAAATCTCCAGTGACTCCACCACCCAGGGCTAAAATAGGGGTCATCCTTTCCGCATGGCAGTCAGCAAGTTCATCGTATAGCCGGCTGGCAGTCCCTAGTGATTTCTGCTCCTCCCCCTCAGGAATCTCCAAGGTGATTACCTGGAACCCATCACTGGTGAGATTCCGCCGCAGAGTGTTGCCATACAGTTTTTTCACTGCGGAGTCGGTAATAATGACTAGTTTATCGCTGAACCCGATTCCTTTTAACTGCTGCCCGGTCTGCGCAAGTAACCCTGAACCCACACAGACTTCATAGCTGTTGTTGCCAAGCCGAACCTTAATCTTTCTCATCTGATATAACCTTAATCTTTATTCCTCTTGGAAGGATTCACTTTATGGATTCTCCGGCAGGCATCAATTACATCTTTAAGTTCATCAGGCGTAATTGCTTGTGGGCCATCAACCAGCGCCTCCGCCGGGTTATGGTGCGCCTCAATCATCAATCCGCTGGCTCCGGCCGCTATTGCGGCACAACTCATGCTCAAGATAAGGTCTCTACGTCCCGTGGCATGGCTGGGGTCAACAAGCACCGGCAGGTAAGTCTCCTTTTGAATCACTGGGACAGAGGCAAGGTCAAGCATATACCTTGTGTAGCTTTTACCTTTCCCTACGGGTAGTATCCCTCTTTCACATAAAATGATATCCTTATTACCCGCAGCGGCAATATATTCAGCAAAAGACAAGAATTCCTCGATACCAGCCCCGAAATGTCTTTTTAACATAACGGGTTTACCCTTGGTTGCCGCCTTGGTGAGCAGGTCTTGGTCATACATATTCCTGGCTCCTATTTGAAGTATATCAACATACTCTGCCACCAAGTCAACCTGTGCTTCCCCTCTTATTTCGGTTATAGTTGGTAATCCAAACTCCCTTCCAGCTTCACGCAACCAGTCTAAAGCTTCCTCTGCTTCTTCTCGTCCCCCAGCCCCCAGCCCCTGGAAGGAATGAACTGAGCTCCTTGGCTTAAAAATACCCCCTCTCAGAATATGTCCACCAGCCCTCTTTACTCCTTCTGCAATCTTAAACAATTGCGCTTTGTTTTCCACAGCACAAGGACCAACGATGAACACCGGCTCATCGCCGCCTATCTCAATGTCCCCCACCCTGACTACCATACGCTCACTCATTCCTTCAAAGAACTTACCATATTCCCGGCTGATTAGCTTATAAGGAATTTCAATCTTAATCACCTCTTTTACTCCGGGCAGAACGGCAAAGTGATCAAATGGTATTTTCCTTTCGTCTCCCACTAGCCCAATCACAGTCCTATAAGCTCCTTTGGAGACATCGGCTCTTAGACCGTATTTCTTTATCTCCCTTATTACATGGGCTATTTGTTCCTTTGTAGCGTCAGTTTCCATTATTATCATTTTTCACCTCCCGATATTTTAACTGTCATTAGAACCTGAAAGTACTCCTTTTTGATGCATGCCTTTTAGCACTCTAAAGATAAAGAACCCTCCCGCTTGGGAAGGTTCCTTCTAAGTTTCAAATTTGCTGCCTATTATGTACCTATATTTTCACACCAAAGCCTCCCAAGCGCACCGGGTACGCCCCGGAAATGTAAAATAGGTATAATACCATCCGCGGGAGACAATATAAATTAACATTTCTATAAACTCAGTTTCTTTTGAATTTACTGTATCACAAAAAATATAACCTGTCAACTGACTGTGCCCATCATTTAGTCTTTGATTGACTTCATTTGGTGGCACTGCTAACATTAGGGGAAGGAAAAATAGTTATCAGAGGAATGGTAAATAGGCTTTCTCTGTTCCCATTAACCGCTGAGGTGAATAACCGAAGTCACCTCATAATCGGTGGCTGTGATACTGTGGAGCTAGCTGCTGAGTTTGGCACGCCACTATATGTCTTTGACGAATCTAGCTTGCGCAGTAAGTGTGCTGAGTTTAAGGCTGAATTTGGTCAGCACTACAGTGATACTACAGTTATTTATGCCTGTAAGGCTTTTATAAATAGGGCTCTAGCCCTCATATTAAAGGAAGAAGGGCTGGGCCTGGATGTAGCCTCTGCCGGAGAGCTTGGTATTGCTCAATCTGTCGATTTTCCCTTAGATACGGTTTATTTCCACGGTAATAATAAATCAGCCGAGGAAATCAGGCTGGCACTAAAATGGCATATTGGTCGTATAGTGGTTGATAATTTCCACGAGCTCAATATGTCAGGTGAAATAGCTAAAGAGCAGAACTATACACCAAATATATTGCTTCGTCTGTCTCCCGGAGTAGACCCTCATACCCATCAGTATATTGCCACCGGTATTGTTGATAGTAAATTTGGCTTCCCCTTAGCTAATGGGGAAGAGGCTATAGCTACCGCCATGGCAGTGCCCAACCTGAACCTTATCGGTTTGCACTTTCACATAGGCTCTCTTATCTTCGAGATTGAGCCGTATTTAAAGTCTATTGAGGTTATACTCAGCTTGGCTGCTGAAATGAAGCGAAAACATAGTTTTGAACTCAAGGAACTGAATATTGGTGGCGGATTTGCTATTCAGTACACCCTGGATACTCCAGCTCCACCCATTTCTGCCTATGCTGAGGCTATCACGTCTAAGATTATCCGTAAATGTCGTGAGCTAAAGCTGGCGCTACCCCGGCTTATCATTGAGCCGGGAAGGGCAATAGTGGGACAGGCTGCGGTAGCACTATATACAGCAGGTGTGGTCAAGGATATACCGGGGGTAAGGTGCTATGTCTCGGTAGATGGCGGTATGGTCGACAATATCCGTCCTGCCCTTTATGGGGCTAAATACGAGGCAGTGGTAGCTAATAAGATATCAGAGGAGGAAGTAAGAGAGGTTACTATTGCTGGCAAGTTCTGTGAGTCTAGCGATATATTGGTCAAAGATGTCAACCTACCCCTGGTTTCAGCCGGTGACATTATAGCTATACCAGACTGTGGCGCTTATTGCCTGCCAATGGCAAGTAATTATAACGCCTCACTTAAGCCAGCTATTGTTCTAGTCAAGGGGGGTAAAGCACGCCTTATCCGGCGCCGAGAGACCCTTGAAGACCTGACCAGGTGTGATGTGATTTAGAGATTGTTTATCATCTCCACCTTCCTTATTCACCTTGATAACCAACCTCTCATCTTAGACAGTAAAAGGGAGGCTTAGATATGTGGCAGGTGATTGGGCAGACCAGGGTAGTATCTTTACTCCAGCGCAGCCTGGAGAAGGAGGTTATAGCTCACGCTTATCTACTGATTGGTCCGCCCCACGTGGGCAAGATGACACTAGCTCTAAATTTGGCTCAGGCGCTGAACTGCGAGGCAACCGAACCTCCCTGTGGTGAGTGCCCCTCTTGCCAAAAAATAGCCTTGGGTAAGCATGCTGATGTGCAAATTATAGGTTTGACCTCCAATGGGAATTCAGCTGAGACTAAGCTACGGACAGAAATCAGCATTAACCAAATTAGAGAAATGGAGCACTCAGCCAGCTTGCCACCCTTTGAAGGTAGGTGTAAAATATTCATAGTCGATAAGGCTGAGCTATTATCCATCGAAGCGGCTAACTGCTTGCTTAAGACACTGGAAGAGCCAGTAGGCAAAGTAATCTTCATATTGCTCACCACCAACGAGAAGCTCCTACCAGCCACAGTAGTTTCTCGATGCCAGCGGCTGGAATTATTCCCCCTGACGGTTACTGAGGTAGAGACTGCCCTTAATGACCGCTGGAGTATTGAGCCACAAAAGGCTAAGCTTTTGGCCAGACTTTGCCACGGTTGCCTGGGTTGGGCGGTATCGGCGGCTGTTAACGATAGTCTGCTTCAGCAGCGTGCCGAGAGGCTGGATGGGTTACTTGATATTATTAATGCTGATTATGAGGAGCGTTTTGCTTATGCTGCCCAGCTGGTAGCCCAGTTTAGCCAAAATAGAGAATTGGTTCAGGATGTGCTAGATTCGTGGATTGACTATTGGCGTGACTTGCTATTGGTTAAGGTAGGCTCCAGTGATATCATTACTAATGTTGACCGGTTAGCCACGCTTAGTGAAATGGCAAGCGACTATCATCTGGCTCAAATAAAGGCTTTTATTAATAGTATTCAGGCAGCTAAGGAGCAGCTGAGGCAGAATGCCAATTCACGGCTGGTGCTGGAAGTGCTAATGCTTAGCATACCTGAGAAGGAGAGGCGTAGTGGGAGAATCCCACAGCCTAATTTGAGGTAAATTATGGCTGAAATTGTTGGAGTCCGCTTCAAGAGAGCTGGTAGGGTATATTACTTCGACCCGGCAGACATTGAGCTGAAGGTCAGCGACCACGTGGTGGTCAAAACAACCCGTGGTCTGGAGTTGGGACAGGTAGTCATTGCCCCCGAGCAGGTATTAGCCAGTGAAATAGAGGTGCCGTTGAAACCGGTAGTGCGTAAGGCAGAACCTGAGGATATTGAGCGTGCCCAGGAATTTAAGGAGAATGAAAGAGAGGCACTATCCGAATGTGGCAAGCTCATTGCCAAACTAAATCTACCAATGAAACTACTATCTGCTGAATACAACTTTGATGGTAGCCGCCTCACCTTTTTCTTTAGTGCTGCTGAAAGGGTTGATTTCCGTGAGCTGCTTCGTGAACTGGCTAAGCGTTTTAAAACACGGGTGCAGCTACGGCAGGTAGGACCTAGAGATGAGACCAAGCTGATAGGTGGCTTTGGCAGGTGTGGCCGTCCACTATGTTGTATGAGTTTCCTGTCTGAGTTCGCTCCAGTTTCTATTAAAATGGCTAAGAGCCAGGATTTGCCCCTTAACCCGATGAAGATTTCAGGTGTTTGCGGTCGCTTGCTATGTTGCTTGACCTACGAAAACGAACAATACCAAGCGATGAAGGAGAAATTACCTAAGAAGGGTCAGCGAGTATCCACAGCTTCGGGGGTAGCCACTGTAGTTGGAGGTAACCCATTGAAAGAGACGGTATTGGTTAAGCTAGAGAGCGAGGCCACCTTAGAGTTGCCCCTCAGTGAGATTACTATTGAGAATAAACAATCACCTAAGAGAGAAAAGAAGAGTTAATAAACACCCTCACTGGGGCAGGTATTTTTGCCATTCATCCCGGGTTTGTAGATAATGGCCGGGAATGCTAAAAAAGTAGTTACTACGTGGTGGAGAAGGACGACGGATTAATCTCATCCTGGCCTCCTGAGGAGTCTTACCTGCCTTACGACGATTACAGGATACACAAGCGCTAACCACATTTTCCCAGATGTGCTGCCCACCTCGATACCGCGGGATGACATGGTCCAAGGTAAGTTGCCGGGTCTGCTTACCACAATATTGGCAGGTGTATTGGTCGCGGTTGAAAACCTCAAGGCGAGTCAATTTTTTCTCAGGCCAGGGACGTTTAATCATATAATCTAACCGGATTACCGAAGGCACCGGGAAAATATGACTGGCTGAGTGGATAAAACCTGAACCATTCTCCAGCATCTCAGCCTTACTTCGGTAAAGCAACACTACTGCCCGTCGGACTCGACATACATTAAGCGGCTGGTAATTCTGGTTCAGCACCAAGACAGGAAGATTTATCATCACTGAAGATTCTTTCTGCACAAAAACTTACTTATTTTACTAAATAACTTCTGGCTATGCAAATTCAGCGTCCTTTCCTGCCCCGGCGAGATATCCTCTTTCGGCTAGGCCGTAAATCACCTCGATAGTCAGGAGCCATAATATTAAATGGTGTGCTGATTTTAGGATCGACTAGTCGGGAACTAATGGAGCTCTCGATTTCTTCTAAAATCTCCTCTAATGAGTAGCGAGTAGTGATTACTGTTGCCAGTCGGGCATTATAGCGATAGTTGATAACCTGATAGAGTTTTTCCCGTGCCCAGGCTGTGGTTGACTGTTCGCCAAAGTCGTCCAGGACAAGTAGAGGAGCCGTCTTTACTTTTTCAAACAGTTGGTCATAGGAAATCTTGCTCTCCGGGCTAAAGGTAGAGCGTAGATGGTCAAGAAACTCAGGTACCACTATGAAAAGGGCTGGCTTTTTAGCCTGATAGCGATAATTAACAATAGCGGCTGCTAAGTGAGTTTTACCGCAGCCGGTAACACCCAGAAATACAAGCCAGCCATCAGGTGATTTGGCAAAGTCAAGGGCTAAGTGATATGCTTGGTCTAGGTTTTCACGTTGTTCTGGCAGTAGGTTAACCCGCCTCCAGTCAAAGTTGTCAAAGGTCATATCTTTTTGCAACTCAAACTCTGGACCCCAGCTATATTCTAATGAGGGCCGTTTTTCCTCAACTACATATATATGACACAAATCAGGGTCAGATAGGCGGGTGTGCATTCGGTCTTCGAGCTGTTCAATAGGAATGATAGTAACAATCACGGTAGGTAGTTTGCTATTAAAGCGATGCGTTAATAGTTGGTCCAGTTTTTCCTTAGCCCAGGATGTACTGGTTTGAGCTCCTAAATCGTCTAAGACCAGTAGTGGAGCATTACGCACTTGATCAAAGAAAGCATCGTAAGGCATTTCGCTTGCTGGGCTATAGGTAGAGCGCAGATGGTCTAAAAGGTCGGAGGCGGTGATATAGAAAGCAGGATAACCTTGGCCAATATGCTCGTTGGCAATAGCCGCTGCTAAATGGGTCTTACCACAGCCGCTGGGACCGGCCAAGATTAACCACCCCTCAGGTTCGGTAGCAAATGCCCTGGCTGCCTCATAAGTGCGTTTGAATTGCTTCTGATTTTTAGGATTCCCGCTTCTCCCTTGTGGCTCTAAGTTGTCAAAGGTAAAGCGAGTTAGTGGACCCAGATTGCTATATCTCTGTAATCGACTTTGACGCTCATTCTCCAGTTCATCTTTAGTACAGCGACAGGCAACGACCCGGCTAAAATCTGGTTTTCCTGAGGGTAGAAGAGGATGGACAAACCCTGCCCCTTTACAAATAGGACAGTTTGAGCTTGGTGATGCCTTCTCTTCTTCAGCGCCGGACCATGTGTCCGTATTTGCCTTTGATGTATTTATCCGGGTCTGTTTTTTTAGAATCTCGCCTATATGTTCCATCACTCCTACCTTCTGATGACCAGCGCTCTAAAATCGCTGAAATATAGCTCCATTTGCGTTTACTTTGGTTAACCGCCTCTTTAATGGCATCTCTAATCCAGGCTTCAGGATAGAGCTTCTCTACCTCACGCAGTTCTTCAGCAATCATCGGGGTTAGCATGCCAATGTTCTGTTCATAAAGGGTGAAGATGTTAGGTTGTTCCTCGGTCTCAACGTCAATATAAGTGTGCCCCTCAACTTTTAGCCCGGGGAGGTCAAGCTCGCCGTTTTGAATTTTAGCCACCATTTGTCTATCAGACTCAGTATTAAGAAAATAAACATCCTCTGGTGCTCCATCTCTGTCTAATACTACATGAAGGATAGTCCCTCGTTTGATAGCCATCGCCAGAGCTTTACGCAGTACCTCATCAGGTGATTTTGTCCCTTCTCTGAGGCTGTTCATCAGGCTGGCATTACTCAACAGCTCCCTATAAGTGGTAAAACGAGGATAACCCCGCTTACGGTAAAGTGACCCAAAAATGTGGAGGGTTGTCTTTAGCTCAGCAATGTCACTGATCTGTGGCAGCAGACTGCTGAAGAAAACATTGGGTATGGGCGTAAACTGCATCTTAGCCGGGAAACCACTAAACTGCTTCATAATAAGCTCGGCTCTTGGTTACTAATATCGGCAAAGCTAGCTGTCTTGGGTAAGAAATGTAACTTGATTTCACCGGTAGGGCCATTACGGTGCTTGGCAATTATGATATCAGCAATACCTTCAGGGTAGTCTTCATCTGGATGTAGCTCTTCCCATTCCCGCCGGGAATGATAGTAGTCATCCCGGTAGATAAAGATAACCACGTCAGCATCCTGTTCAATACCACCACTTTCCCGCAGGTCTGAAAGTTGGGGCCGATGTGAAGCCCGCCACTCTGGGGCTCGGCTGAGTTGTGATACCGCTAGCACCGGCACATCAAGCTCCCGAGCTAGCGCTTTAAGTGAACGAGATATGTAACTAACCTCCTGAACTCTGCTTTCCCCCCTTCCATCGCCCTGCATTAGTTGCATGTAGTCAGCAATAACAAGGTCGATGTTACGCTCGTAGCGGAGACGGCGGGCTTTGCTTTGCATCTCTACTACCCGGAGTTGGGGAGAATCATCGATATAGATTGGTGCTTCAGATAGCCTGCCGGTAGCCTCCATAATTCTTTTCTCTTCTTCCTCGTTTTGAAGCCCCAGGCGAACCCGCCGGGAATCAACATTAGCTTCACTGGCTAGCATTCGCAACACCAGTGGCTCCCGTGCCATCTCCAGGCTGAATAGAGCCACGCATGCCCCTTGTCTCACCGCTGCTTCCCTAGCAATACTAAGGGCAAGGCTGGTCTTGCCCATGCTGGGTCGGCCAGCAACAATAATCAGGTCGGAGCGTTGAAACCCACCTAAGAATTCATCCAAGCCAGCAAAATTTGACAACACATAGGGGATTGCCGCAACATCGCCTTTTACTGATGGAGTAGGGGGAGCCTCAAAATACTTGTCCAGCACCTGACGGATATGGATGAAATCTCGGGGAGCCTGCCCATGACGCAGCCTGAACAGGATATCCTCCGCCTTACTTAAACTGGTATCGACATCTGGGGCGGCTTCATAGCCAATAGCCGCAATTTGACCAGCAGCGTTTATCAGATGGCGACTAACTGATAGGCGATAAACAATTTGAGCATAGTGCTCAATATCAAGAGAGGTAGGAACTATAGATATCAGGTGGCTTAAATAGGCAGCCCCACCGCATGCCTCCAGTTTTCCCTGCCGGTCCAGTTCTTGAGCTACGGTGATTTGGTTTATAGCCTCGTTACGCTGGTAAAGTGATAGGCATGCCCCATATAGCCATTGACTTTGTTCATGGTAGAAGTCCCGCTGGTCTAGCAAGGTGGCAATTTTATAGATTGCCGCCCCATCTATCAAGAGCGACCCGATTACTGCTTCCTCAGCATCAATATCATGTGGGGGCAATTTTTCGTTATTCACTCTGCTCCGTTCCCTCTTCTGTCACCGTAACCTTGATTTTGGGGATTATATCCTTACCCAGTCTAATAGCTACCTCATAGCTACCGAGTTGATGTATTGGCTCGGCTAATTTTATCTTCCTTTTGTCAACAACTAACCCATCAGTGTTCTCTAGCTCAGCAGCAATGTCAGCACTGGTAATTGAACCATACAGGCGGTCTTTAGCTCCAGCTCGAGCCTTCAGGGTAACCTCTTTCCCTTCCAGACGGTTAGCCAGCTCAACTAGTCCACTTTCCGTTTGGGTTTGGCGTTTTGCTCTGGCTGTCAACTGGGTCTCCAAAGCACCGATGGTTGACGGGTTAGCCAGCCGGGCTAGCTTTCGGGGGATGAGAAAGTTTCGCCCATAGCCGTTAGCTACCTCTTTCATCTCGCCGGCCTGAGCCACATTAGGCACATCCTGCAGGAAAATAACCTTCATAACCCTCTCTGTCTATAATTATACTTCACCCGGTGGCGAAGTAAAAGCTTAATCCCAAGAAATTTTTTATCCAAGCTCACCCTTTAAGGTATAAATTTTGAAGAGACTTCACCTCTTCAAACTAACATTGATAAACGGTATTATCCTATTCGGTGAGGAACTTTTCAGCATAGATGGCAGCAGTAGCGCCATCACCGGCAGCAGTTACGAGCTGTCTCGCCGAGTTGTAGCGTATATCACCAGCAGCAAAAATACCGGGTATTTTGGTCTCCATCTTGTCATTGGTGATAACATGACCAGAGGCATCTAATGGTAAAATACTCTTGAGGTAATCGGTATTAGGCTTAAGCCCAACAGATATAAAGATTCCGGTTATATCCAAGGCTGATTTTCCCCCGGTTACTACCTGACGAAGCCTGATTCTTTTAACTACATTTTTGCCCTCGATCTCCTCAACTACGGTATCCCACAGGAATTCTATCTTGGGTTCAGAGAAGGCCTTCTCCTGTAAAATGCGACTGGCACGGAGCTGATTACGGCGGTGTATCACTGTGACCCTGGAGGCAAACTTGGTGAGGTGGAGAGCTTCAGTAATAGCGGCATTACCACCACCGACTACGGCTACCGGCTGGTCTCTGAAGAAGGCAGCATCACAAGTAGCGCAGTAGGATACCCCTTTACCAGTAAACTTTTCCTCTCCAGGTACACCCAATTTATATCTTTCAGAGCCACCGGCTATAATCACTGCTTTAGCTATAAAGTCGCCTTCAGTGGACTTCACTATCTTTTGCTCTCCTTGAAGCTCGATGCCAGTAACCTCGGCAGTAATAGTTTTTAGCCCATATTTTGTTGCCTGCTGGTGCATTAATTGACCCAGCTCAACGCCACTGATACCTTCAGGAAATCCCGGGTAGTTCTCTATCAACTCAGCATTTACTATCTGGCCGCCGACCAAACCCTTTTCTAAAAGCAAGCTTTTGAGCCTAGCCCTTGAAGTATAAAGCCCGGCGGTAAGTCCAGCCGGACCGCCACCAATAATAATTACCCCATAGTTGGTGTTGTTTATCGACATTGCGCCCTAATCTCCATCTCGGCATCAATAGCATCCAGCAAATGGCGAATATCAAATTGTCCTGAAATTCTAGGCTGACCATTAATGACCAGTAATGGTAAGGGCCGATTTTCACCCTTGACTAATTGGTTCAATTCTAGAGCACGGCCAGTTCTAGGTTTAGACAGGTCAAGGTACTCTAATTTTACTCTGCCACCGAAGCGCTCTTTAATTCGTTGATTTATCAGAGTAATAGCTTCTTTCGAAGACCAATCTATCCCGCAGTGAGCCTCACATTTCTCAGCTTTACTATCATCTATGACGGTAATTTGCATAGTTTTGCTCCTTGAGTATCTGGGAGATGCCTAAATCTACGCTCTGTTTGGCTAAACCAATAGAATTCCTTATAGCCTTGGCTTGACTACGGCCATGCGCTATGATGATATTTCCATTTACCCCCAGAAGACATGCCCCCCCGTATTCTCGATAGTCTATCCTTTTAACCAAGGAACCCAGTCCCACATCGAACAGGAAAGCTCTCCCCTGAAGATGAGATACATTGGATAATACTCGTCCCACATCTCGCAACTTCAAGAAGGTATCACCTAATCCCTCTATGGTCTTGAGTACTATGTTACCAGTAAAGCCATCGGTAACGAGGACATCAACCGTTCCTTTTGATATATTCTGACCTTCTACGTTGCCGATAAAGTTTAGATTGGTCTTCTTGAGGAGGTTATAACTTTCTTGGATAAGGCGGTTTCCCTTGGTTTTTTCCTCACCATTATTAAGCAGGGCGACGCGGGGAGAGGTTACACCTAAAATCTCTTTAGTATAAATGGCGCCTAACTGAGCAAACTGAACCAAGTGGTTTGGTCGGCAATCGGCATTGGCTCCGGAATCGATAAGGAGCACGGGGGCAGCAGTATTGATATTAATGATACTACCTATAGCCGGGCGTTCGATGCCTTTTATCTTCCCCAGATTGAGAAGCGCAGAGCAGACTACGGCACCGGTGTTGCCTGCGGAGACAAAGGCTGAGGCGGCACCGTCTCTTACCAGATTAGTACCGACAACTATTGAGGATTTTGGCTTGCTACGGACTGCCTCAATAGGCGACTCGCGAGGCCCGATAACCTGACTAGCATTAACAATAGTAAGCCATGGTTTGTTTATATAGCGACCTGCCAGCACATGGAGTATCGCCCTCTTACCCACCAGAGCAATTTCTATTTTGTACTCTTGGGCCGCTTTTATGGCTCCTTTAACTATCTGGTGAGGAGCATGTTCCCCACCGGTGGCATCAACAGCAATTATCATCTACTTCTTCCCCAATTAAAATTTCTAACGGCTTTGACTTCTCTCCCACAGGTCACAGCGACCTCCCCACTGTGCCAGAACCTGACCGTTAATAGAAAGTTGGGCTATCTCACAGAGATTAGGGCAGGCTTTGCATTCAAATGAGGAGGTATGATACTTTATCTCACTTACTTCAAACCCCTTGAACTTGCTCCCATTTTGGCTATTTACCATCTCTTCGTGCACCAGTAAGGCGGCTCCTATTGCCCCCATGACCTCGTGGTGTGGTGGAACGATAATTTCATTATTAAGCTCTTCTCGAAGTGCCTTCACTATAGCCTGATTAAAGGCAACACCGCCCTGAAATACTATGGGGGGTTGAATATCCTTTCCCATGCCAACATTATTAAGGTAGTTGCGCACTAATGCTTGACACAGTCCATAGAGAATATCCTCAGTTCGATGCCCCATTTGTTGTTTGTGAACCATGTCTGATTCAGCAAAAACTGTGCATCGCCCGGCAATGCGCACCGGTGTCTGACTATCCAGTGCTCGCCGGCTGAGTTCCTCAATGTTCATATTGAGGCGCAGCGCTTGGTGGTCAAGGAAGCTACCAGTGCCGGCAGCACACACAGTATTCATCCCAAAGTCAGTTACTATTCCGTCCCTAATAATGATAATTTTGCTATCTTGCCCCCCAATTTCAATAACGGTTTGCACTTGGGGGATATACTGTAAGGCAGCCACCGCCTGGCTGGTAATCTCATTCTTAACTAAATCGGCACCGACGATAACCCCAGCCAGGTAGCGGGCGCTTCCGGTAGTAGCTACACCACAAATGTCAGCACCGTTAGACAATTGTTGCTTAATTTGTTTTAGCCCTTGCTGCACCATTTCAATAGGCTTACCTTGTGTTGGCAAGTAGATGTTGGTAACAAGCTCATTATTCTCATCCAGCACAGCGAACTTGGTAGTTACTGAGCCAACATCAATGCCTAAATAGGTCTTCATGAATCCCCTCTATGTTATTACTAATCATCAGTGGTTCTTTTGCGCCCGTCGTTTCCACTCCATCAGGTCGACAAAAGCCTCTAGTCTGGTTAACATACCTGGCTTAGCCATTTGCTCATCACAAAGAATGGTTAGCACCGGAATATTCTCTTTGGTCGCCGGCATGATATTTTGAGCTATTATTTCAGGCATACAGGTAAAAGGTGCCAGGTGTATCAAGCCGTCATACTCTTTGGCGTAAAGCACCTTTTCCCCTACTGATTCCCAACCATCACCACCTACATCACGCTTAAGGTAGGGTAGAGCTGCCTTATGAATTCTTGCCTTCTCATTCAGACCCAGGGAATTGAGGAAAAAGCTAAACTTAGTCCACTCGGAAAGAAAGAGTGTCCTTCTTGTTTCCACCCCAAGTTTACCTAACTCACTCTCCACATCTAGATTAGAGAAGGGCTCCAGCAATACATAAATTTCTCCGGTGATACCGACTATCAGTGGTTGAGTCTGACCATCCTTGTTTATTTGATTGATCTGGTCAATATAATCCATCCGCACTTTATTAAGGGTATTATAATCGTCGGCTTGGTCAATAGCCTTAACAGCTTTAGCCAATAACCGATTAGCCGTACCCTTTACTTGCTCTACAGCGCGCACTTTTTGCACTACTCGCTCTATCCTGTCCAGGGCATTTGATTTAGCCAGACCAAAGCGGATGGCTGGTACAATCTTAGTCCAGGGGGCATTATTTGATAGGCGTTTAATCATTTTCAGTAAGCCAAAAAACTTTCGCTCCGAAACTCCTAACTGAATCATTTCAACGTCATATCCCAGGTCATGAAGAATTTGTTCCTGCACTTTAGCATAGTAGCCCAGGCGGCAGATACCATAGCCACCAATCATGAGCAGGGTATCTGCCCCAAGTTCAGCGGCTTCAATCAGGTTACCCAGAGTCAGCTTGAAAGGAATGCACAATCCTTCCGGAGAGTGCTTGACACCTAGGGATAAGGTGCGCTGGTTATTGACTGGTGGCATTATATAGTCAACACCAAGCCTTTGAAACATAGCTTTAAAGGGTATAAATATGTTACCCATATGGGGCATGCCTATACGCATACTTCTACCTGTTTCCTTTTCCTTCTGTATATCATATCAAGAAAGGCTTCCAGCCGAGTAACTACTCCGGCTTCAGCAGTGTGTTCTTCCAAGGTAAGGCTCATAAACGGAGTAGTGTTTAGTCTAGCAGCTTGCCGACGCACCACATCCATCATTAGCGAATCGGGACCACAACCAAAAGCCATTATACCAATAACACCACCAATTCTGCTCTCCAGGTAGTGCCCTCCAGCGCCTACCACCTCTTCCTCGTATGTCCAATAGGCTCTGCCCACCAATTTGACTATAGCTGATTCAAGCTCCTCCGTGGTGAGCATCTCTGGGGTTAATACTTTATTACCAGCCTGTTCCAGCCGATGGATAAGGCGGTGATTTATATGTTCATCATAAAGGAGATAGGGATGACCAATGATGGCAATGGTGCCCTGTGTTGAAGTTGAGTGGCTGGAATGTGTCTTTGGCTCTACCTCGGATGAGCCAAGCATTTTTTCTATCGCCTGTGGTGGTGTTAGGCTATGACTGGACATTAGCTCGCGGTAATTCAGGTGAGCTTGCCAAGCAGCTATACTGGCTCGCCTGACCTTAAGAGGGTCCCAGGTAAAATGCCGTCCCAGTTTGTAAATAGCCTGATACAGGACACGCTTCCCTTTATTAACATCTATATCTATATCTAGAATAGGAGGCGACTCAGGGATGACAGCTTTGGTCATGTCAGGCAAACCAAGAAACTTAGCGCAGTTGTAAACCCGCCTTTGCACACTGCGGATGGCAGGGATAAAGATATAGTCACACTCCTTTACTAAAGAAAGAACATGACCACAAAAGACCTTTACTGGCAGACAGGTATCGGCTACTACCCGAGATGCTCCTGAGGACAGCATAGTCTGAGTGGTTGGTGATGAAAGCACCACTTCTGCCCCCAGTTCCTGAAAGAAGGTCTTCCACATCGGGTAATACTGGTAGTAGAGTAAAGCTCGGGGGATGCCTATTCTAATCATTTTTCTTGCTGAAATTCCTCTTTAACCTTGATAACCATTTTGGGATTAGCTACCAGGTCAACAATTGTCATCGCTAACACTTTGGCGGTATCAATAAGGGCACGGATGCCCGTCTCTGAGGCAGCCGCCGAAGCAAACTGAGGAGAATGGAGTAATACTTCTTCTGGAGCTATAGCTACGAAGGGGTGGATACTGGGTACTAACTGGCTGACGTTGCCCATATCAGTGCTACCAAGACCTTCACCGGACTCAGGGAATTGCACCTTGCGTCCCAGAGACTGCATGTTTTGAGTAAACAACTGAGCCAGAGTTAGGTTATTCCGCATGGGAGCATATTGTATGTCTGCCCACTTGTATTCCAGGCGAGCACCAGTGGCGGTAGCGGCGCCAGTAAAGCAATTTAGAACCCTCTGCTTTAGTTCATCAAGATAAGCACTATCCTCGGCACGCACGAGAAAGTTCCCAGCACTATGGGCGGGGACAATATTGGCTGCTTCTCCACCATCAGTAATAATACCGTGAATGCGGGCTTTATCTTTAATGTGCTGCCTGAGGGAATTTATAGCATTGAATGACTGCAACATTGCTTCCAGGGCATTTATAGCCTCTTCCGGTCGGGCAGCAGCGTGAGCCGCTTTACCAAAGAACTCAATATCCAGGGTTTGGCAGGCAAGGCTGCGAACGGTGGCAATATCACGCACCCCTGGATGCACCATCATAGCTATATCCAAATTATCAAAGGCTCCTCTGTTAGCCATTATTACCTTGCCCCCATATAGCTCCTCAGCCGGTGTGCCAATAATGAGAATGCTACCCTCAAAGCGGTCAATAGCTGGCTTAGAAGCAACTCCAGCACCAACAGCATAGGTAGCTATCAGATTATGACCACAGGCATGCCCAAGGTTAGGTAGAGCATCATACTCAGCCAGAAGAGCGATAGCCGGTTTTCCCTGTCCATAGCTTGCTTTAAAAGCGGTTGGTAGCTCACAGATGCCCCGTTCTATAGAGAAACCGTTTTCCTCCAGATACTCAGTCAACCAGGCAGCTGCCTTAACCTCGTGGAAACCTAGCTCGGGGTTAGAGTGGATTTTTAGACTAAGCTCACTAAGCTGCTGGCGATGAGTATCTACCTCATCTACGACCGAAGCCTTTAATTTTTCTATATCCATACTACCCTCATTTTGAAGATGGTATTCCCGCTATCACAGTTGGTTCTTATTATAGTCTAACACGACTAGGATTTCTAGGCTTTGCCAACAGTTTGTCTATAAGAGGTCGCAGCTCAATCCAGATGGGAATCAAGAGAGCAAGATTGTTAACAGAATATCTTCCTTGTCAGGTACCAGCAATATTGCTATACTAAATGGGCTATCGTGGGTGAGGATTAGCTATGAATTTTGAGACTATTATCGGATTAGAGGTTCATGCCCAGCTACTGACTAAGAGCAAGATGTTCTGCCGCTGTAGCATTAACTATGCTAATGCACTACCAAATACCCACGTCTGTCCAGTGTGCCTAGGAATGCCTGGGGTCCTGCCTACTATTAATCAGCAAGCAGTAGAATATACCATAATGACGGCTCTAGCCCTGCATTGCACTATCTCCGAATACACCAAGTTTGACCGTAAGAATTACCCCTACCCTGACCTGATGAAAGGTTACCAGATTTCACAGTATGATGCTCCCTTCGGACAGGGGGGTTGGCTTAATATTGAAGTTAATGGTGAAAAGAAGAGGGTGGACATAACCCGCGTTCACCTTGAGGAAGATGTAGCCAAGCTAATACACCACGCCCCTCCACAGGGAGAACCTTACAGCCTGGTGGATGTTAATCGAGCTGGGGTGCCATTAATGGAGATTGTCGGTGAGCCTGACCTGCGCTCCCCGGAGGAAGCCAGGCAATACCTGATAAAACTGCGCAGCATACTCCAGTACCTAGGTGTATCTACGGGTAATATGGAAGAGGGAAGTTTCAGGTGTGATGCTAATATCAGTATTCGCCCTGAGAACAGTTCGGAGTCCATGGCTAAGGTCGAGGTCAAAAATATGAACAGCTTCAAGGCAGTCTACGGGGCTCTGGAGTATGAAGCCAAACGACAACGAAAAGCCGTAGCCGAGGGCAGGAGGCTTACCCAAGAGACCAGGGGTTGGGTAGAGGGGGTAGGGAAAACAGTGTCACAACGCAGTAAAGAGTATGCTCATGACTACCGCTATTTCCCTGAGCCAGACCTTCCCCCGTTAGTATTAAATCAGGAATGGGTGGAAGAAATAAGGGCAAAACTCCCTGAGCTACCCGAAGCCAGGCGCGACCGATTTCTGGCTGAATACGGCTTACCACTGTATGATGCCAGTCTCCTTACCAGCTCCAGAGCAATGGCTGACTACTTTGAAGCCTTTCACAGGGCTAAGGCGGACATTCCGGCTAAAGATATAAGTAACTGGCTTTTAGGCCCGGTCAGTGGCATAATGAACGCTAACAATTGTGATATAACGAAATTTAGCCAAAGAGTCAGCCCTGAACAGTTTGGCAGGTTATTAGTCTTACACTCAGAAGCTGTTGTTAATACTCCTACCGCTAAATCTATGCTTGAGGAAATGTTTAACACTGGGAAAGACCCTGATACTATTCTTAAAGAGGGAGAACGTGGACAAATCAGTGATGCCAAGGAGCTTGAGGAGACAATCAACCAGGTGATTGAAGCTAATGCTAAAGCGGTGGCTGATTTTAAGGTGGGTAAAGAGCAGGCACTAAAGTTTCTCGTCGGGCAGGTAATGAAGGCTACCCGAGGTCGTGCCAATCCAAAGCTGGTAAACGAATTACTAAAGAAAAAGCTCAAGGAAGAATAAGATGCCAAACTATCTTAATATTATTCAGATTGTGCTGTCTATAGCTTTGATACTAGTTATTCTGTTTCAGGTTCGAGGTGGGGGGCTAGGGGGTATCTTTGGCCAGGCTGATACCGTCTACCGAACCAAACGCGGTATAGAAAAGACACTATTTCAGTTTACCATTGTCCTAGCAGTTCTCTTCATCGTTGTCTCTATAATAACCCTCATCGTTAGCTAGCACTCGGCTGTGGTAAGAGTTAGGAATAATTATGGGTGCCATAATAACCTTGACCACCGACTTTGGCTTGACTGACGCCTATGTAGCAGCCATGAAAGGGGTAATACTCAGCATCAATCCTGAGGCAAAGTTGATTGATATTTGCCACACCATCAAACCCCAGAATATTCCACAAGCCGCCTTTGTCCTGGGTGCAGCCTATCAATTCTTTCCCCAGAAAACAATCCATGTGGTGGTAGTTGACCCTGGAGTTGGCACTAAGCGACGAGCTATTATCCTGAGAACACCATCGGCTGATTTTGTTGCCCCTGATAATGGTGTCCTGAGTTATGTTATACAGCAATCTTCAGCTAAGCCCATGGAGGATAGCATCAATCGACAAAGAGAGCTACCACCAGAGGTAGAGGCAGTTGCCATCACTAAACCCCAGTTCTGGCGCTCCCCGGTTAGCCCTACCTTCCATGGCCGTGATATTTTTGCCCCGGTAGCGGCTCGTCTTTCCTTGGGCTTTCCACCGACAGACTTTGGTGAAACAATACCCTCAGTTATGGTGCTACCGCTGCCCCAGCCGTATCGAGCACCGGATGGTTCGCTTGTGGGACACATCCTCCACATTGATAGTTTTGGCAACTTGATTACCAACATCAAGACCGCTAACCTGCCACAGACAAACCAGACAGTAACTATTGAGGTTGGCAATCAACACATTTCAGGGTTAAGTCGCACCTACGGTGAAGGTGAGGAGTTGTTAGCCCTCATCGGCAGTAGCGGATACCTGGAGGTATCTCTAAAAGGGGGCAACGCCTGTGCCTTTCTTAATGCCGGGGTAGGTGATGAGGTAAGAATAAGATAAAAAGTAGGAGGTAGCCAGTGAATTGTCCTGTTTGCAGAAAGGAAGCCAGAGCCCATATCTACTACTGTGCTAAATGTGCTGTTTATGTGCACGAGAAATGCTGGCAAAAACATGTGGCTCAAGCACATAAAGAGTAACTATGGAAGAAACCAAGCAACTCGAGTTTATGACTATTCCAATACCACGCCAGTTCCGTAAGCAAGTATCTCAGAGGCATTCTGCATTATCATTGAGGTGGTAAACCTCACCCCAACTATGGCATTAGCCCCCTGCTTCTCAGCATCGGTTGTCATCCGCTGAAGAGCTTGCTCTCTGGACTCAGCCATCATCTTGGTATAGTCAGTTATTTCGCCACCTACTAGACTTCTCAGCCCAGCCATAATGTCCCTGCCCATATGCCTGGCTCTAATAGTGCTGCCCCTCACCAGACCTATAGTTTTAACAATTTTCTTGCCTTCTACCTGATTTGAAGTAGTAATAATCATGAATCAACCTCCTCAAATTTATCTGTTTTAGCCTGCTCCATTCTGTCTTTAATAGCTAACCCAATAAGGATTAGCGCCCCAACTCCAACAGCGCCGACTGGTATCCTGATGTACAGCGGAATCTCAACCGCCATAAAAAAGAATCTGACACTCACGCCAATCAAGGCTAATATACCAATACCAATCAGAATAAAAGCTACTTTTTGCATATTTTCACCTCCCGAGAAGTCTCATTTATAACCCGTCACTGCCCCAAATCAAGAGCTATCTCTTATGCTTCCATACTGTCCCCTTGGGGGATATCTTGAAAGTTGATGCCAAGTTTCTTCATAAGAAGGTTAATAGCTTCTTCAGATGGAACACGTGTATACGTTATGTCTGTTTCTGTATTGGTATCTTCCAAGGTGACCCCAAGCTCAGCTAGCTTATTTCGTATTTCATCAGCCCGTTGCCAATTCTTGTATTTCCGGCAATCAGTGCGCTCCTTAATAAGGCGATTGACACGAGCATTAACCGTACCAGGTATGACTGTAGCTTTTGCGCTTAGTCTTGCTGAAATTTTGAACGAAACTTTTCCTGCAGAGATTATTCGCGTTTCCAGAAGTTTTAACCCCAACACTTCTTGTGCTAGTGATATGAGAACCTTTTTAGCATCCTGAAAGCTAACTCCAGAATCGGCTGCCTGATTTATTGCGCTCGCCAAATCGAAAAGTACAGCCAATGCCTGGGGGGTATTGAAATCATCGTCCATCGCCTCAATAAATTGATTATAATAAGGCTTAGCATCAAGAGCTTCCCCTTTGCCACCAGTTGGATCATCCCTAGAAATCACTCGCGCTAATCTCTCAGCACCACTCTCCGCCGCCCCTAACGCCTCCTCCGAATAGGTAAGAGGCCCGCGGTAATACAAGCTAAGGATGAAGATACGGATGGCATCAGCGCTGTATTTCTGTAATGCCTCCTTAATTGTTATCAGATTGCCCAGCGATTTGCTCATCTTCTCTTCACCTAACTGCACCAGCCCATTATGCAGCCAGTATTTAACAAAGGGCTTAACGCCAGTAAAGCTCTCTGACTGAGCTATCTCATTCTCGTGATGGGGAAAGACCAAGTCCTGTCCTCCACCATGAATATCAAGGGTATCGCCCAGGTACTTCAGGGACATAGCACTGCACTCAATATGCCAGCCGGGTCTGCCCTGCCCCCACGGACTTGACCACGAGGGTTCCCCCGGCTTAGCCGCCTTCCACAGGACGAAATCCATTGAGTCCTCCTTCTCCTTCCCAGCTTCAATGCGCATTCCAGCCATCATGGATTCCAGACTGCGGTGAGACAGCTTGCCATAGTCAACCACACTCCTTACCCTGAAATAGACACTGCCTCCTGCTGGATAGGCATACCCCTTATCTATCAATCCCTGCACTACCTCAATAATCTTCGGTATCTCCTCCGTAGCCCTGGGGTAAATATCAGCCCGGCCGATATTCAGGGCATCCATATCCTCAAAATAGCTATCACTGTATTTCTTAGCCAAGTCATGAGTGGAAATACCAAGCCTACCGGCTCGGTCTATAATCTTATCGTCAATATCAGTGATGTTCTGTACATACTTCACCTTATAGCCACGAAATTGGAGATAGCGCTTAATAACATCAAAGATGATATAGCTCATGGCGTGACCAATATGACAGTCATCATAAGGAGTAACCCCACAGACATACATCTTAACTTCATCACTCTGGGGTAAAAACTCCTCTTTCTGCCCAGATAGGGTGTTAAATACTTTCATCTTTGCTTTCTTCTATCCTAGCCAGACGCTTCTCCATCTCAGCTGTCCGCTGTTCCAAGTCCTCCAGCTTTTCTCCTACCGGGTCGGGTAATTTTTCTACAGTATCGGTGTCAGGATTCCTGATCTCCACCACCCGCCCCGGTACCCCAACCACAGTAGTATTAGCCGGCACCGAATTTATCACCACTGAGCCAACACCAACCTTGGCATTATCACCGATAGTAATCGCGCCAATAAGCTGTGCTCCAGCCCCGACAACCACATTGTTGCCCAGGGTAGGGTGACGCTTTGCCCGCTGGTGACTGGTCCCGCCCAGGGTTACCCCCTGATATAGGGTAACATTGTCACCAATCTCCGAGGTTTCACCAATGACCACGCCCATACCATGGTCAATAAAAAATCCCTCCCCTATCTTAGCGCCGGGGTGGATTTCTACGCCAGTAAGAAACCGACTAATATGAGAAATAAGTCGGGGTAAGACAGGGACATGCCACCTAAATAGAGTATGAGCTAATCGATGAAACTGCCGGGCATGAAAGCCGGGATAAGCCAGCAATACCTCCACGGTGCTGATAGCTGCCGGGTCATGCTCAAAAACCGCTTTGATATCCTTTCTAATGCTTGTTATAAGTCCCATTTTAAATTAGTCTCCTTTCCCAGACTGAACTCGCTTGTCTAGTCGCCCCAGAAAACTGGGGCAGAAAACAGACGCAGTTCAGCATCCTCGGGAAGTAAAATATGTCGTCTATCTGGCCTACCACATATCTAAGCATTACTAAATCCACCTAACTTGAAATAGCTTCTATCAAGGCTACGGCAAAAGCGGCTATCCCTTCTCCTCGGCCTACAAACCCTAACTGAGCTGAGGTGCTAGTCTTCACGCTTACCTGACCAATGTCAATACTCAGCGTCTGGCTGAGTTGCTGCCGCATCCGGTCAATAAAATCTCTCAGTTTTGGCTGCTCAGCTACAATAGTAGCATCAATATTGTCTACCTGCCAGCCATGTTCCTTCAACTCATCCTTTACCTTCTCAAGTAGGGTCAGGCTAGAGATATCCTTATATTGTGGCTCGCCGGGCGGGAAATGACTACCGATATCACCCAGAGCTACTGCCCCCAGCAGAGCATCCATAACAGCATGGGTTAGTACATCGGCATCACTCCAACCGCTAAGTCCTTTATCAAATGGTATATTTAGTCCCCCCAGCACCAGCTCACGCCCCGGGGTCAGAGGATGAACATCATAGCCCACGCCAACACGTATCTTATTTCCCATGTTTTTGCCACAGAACCTCAGCTAAAGCCAAGTGGATACAATATAACACAAGCCCTCCCCTTCAGTATACCCATTAGCAAGGGGCTTAGCAATGAATAGTAAACCTACTTACTTCGATATTGAGAGAGATAAGGTTTATTCTTACTTCTGCGAGGCTTGTTTGACGGGGAAGAAGAAATCGCAAATGAGCAAAGTCGATATGAGATGCTGCTCCCAGTGCCAACCCTTTATTGAAGCAGATTCCAAGTTGCGAAGGGGAAAATATAGTCCCACTGCAGAACTTACAGATGCCCACCACAAGCCCTCAGATGTAAATTTAAGCTCTAACAGTGTTCCTTCTATGGAGAGGTACTCGGAAAAGGGAAAAACGAAAATGTCCACTCTAAATCCACCAAGCGTCAAAGTGGACAATTTCAGACCGAGGGGTAGGCCAAAGACCTACAGGAAACTACAACTTCCTGATGACAAAATTAAGCAACTTTACCAAGAGGGATTGGGAGCCAAGGCGATTGCTAGTCAACTTGAAAGAGAACGGGGTATTGATGTTTCTTATAAGACTATACAAAGAGTATTGTCAGGTGAAAGAAGGTGAGTTTTATATCTGGATTACTCATAAAATCGCCTTGTGTTTTCTCAGGTTGAAGGCTCATTTTTCCCCGCATTTTACATATAATAAAATGCCTTAAGATAATATGTTTTCCCCCCTAGTTTTAGCTATGAGAAAACATCATATTTCCCTTATTTCCCCCACATTTTAGATATAACAAAATACCTTAAAATACCCTTTCCGGTGGGTTATAAATCCAAAATTTGACTTGTCCGTTGTAAGAGGCATCTCACTGATATCGCTTTTTTCTGCTGTAGGTGTGGTTGGGTATCGGTGTTGTTGCTACTTAATATGATTGGTAACAGTGGGCTGAATTGCTTCCTATTTTGCCTCCCCTTCTATACTGTGTAATCTAGTAGAGTTCCTTTTTTATAGTGTTGAAAGGTATTGGATCAGCTCCTTTTCTATATCAAGCTGGTATGCCTCAGTGGTGCCCTGGGAGAATCCCTTCTCAACTTGAAGACAACGCAGGAATTTGTTTAACTTGCTTCTCACATTTTCCTCCTTTCTGGGCACCAGCATAGCAGTCAACCAGATAACATTTTTGCACAGGGGTTGACAAAAATATTATCTGGTACTACACTACTGCGTAGTAGTACCTATATGAGTTTTACCTATATGAGTTTTACCTATATGAGTTTTACCTATATGAGTTTTACCTATATAAACTGTGGTAAGTCTGATGAATGAAAAGATTATGAGAAAGTTCGGGTAGAAGCCTTGCGTGAAAGGAAGACGTTGGGACAGTGGCT
>JAUXAP010000022.1 GCA_030619865.1 Dehalococcoidia bacterium
TCTTGGGAAATGGCTTGCAGCCGTGGGATAACAGGCACCATTAGCATCATAATAATTGAAGCCGTTATATATGGATAAACCCCCATCGCCGCCACACTGAATTGCCGCATAGCCCCACCACTAAACAGGTCGAGCATGCCAAATATTGGCATATCCTCAAATAGTTTCGCCAGTTTATCAGGGTTTACTCCGGGGAGGGGCACATGAGCGACAAAGCGGAAAATTACCAGAATGCCGGCGGTAATGAGAATACGGCGCCTTAAATCAGGTAGACGGAAGGCATCAAACATTGCCTGGAGGAGTCGTGGTCTAGCTCGTCTCGGCTGCATGTCCAACCTCCTCCACTGTGCCCCCTGCCGCCTCAATCTTGGCTTTAGCGGTAACCGAGAACTTGTTTGCCTTTACCAAAAGGGGATGATTAATTTCACCCTCCGCTAGAATCTTAATTGGGTATCGTAGTGATTTCACTAATCCAGCTGTTACCAATCTTTCCGGTGTTACCTCACTCCCCGACTCAAAGATATTGAGCTTGTTTATATTAACAGTGCTATACTCTGTTCTAGAAATATTGACAAAGCCGCGCTTCTGCGGCAAGCGTTTAATTAACGGTAACTGTCCACCTTCAAAGCCACGCTTCATCTTATAGCCAGAGCGAGACTTCTGTCCCTTGCAGCCCCGTCCTGAATAACTGCCGTATCCACTACCGTCCCCCCGACCCACTCGCTTCCTATCTTTCTTGGAGCCAGAAGCTGGGGAGAGCTCATCCTGCCTCATGAACTTGTCTCCTCCACCTTAATTAGATGTCTCACTTTGTTAATCATACCTCGGATTGAGGCTGAATCATTATGGGTAACACTCTGATTTAGCCGGTGAAAACCGAGAGCCTTTAAGGTTTTCTTCTGAACCTCATTATAGCCAATACCGCTTTTGACCCAGGTGATATATAGTTTAGACACTGGTCGTTGCCTCCTCAACTTTAGGGGCTGACTTGCGTCTGGCTAGCTCCTCTTCCGGGTCTTTAAGCTGGCTAAGGGCAAGCATCGTTGCTTTGGCCACATTAATGCGATTAGGGCTACCCAGCGATTTAGTCAGAATATCCTTGACTCCAGCTGCCTCAAGCACAGCCCTGATACTACCACCGGCAATGATACCTTTACCTAGTGCTGCTGGTTTTAGCAAGACCCTGGCGGCTCCAAACTTAACCCTCATTTCATGGGGAATAGTAGCCCCCTTTAACGGCACCTTAATTAACCCCTTTCTAGCAGTAGTGCTAGCCTTGCTAATCGCCGCTGGCACCTCATTAGCCTTGCCAATGCCAATGCCTACATGCCCATTCCCGTCTCCGGTTACCACTAAGGCTGAGAACCTGAGGCGTTTCCCTCCTCTCATTACCTTAGACACACGATTAACATAGACTAGCTTGTCGTTCAGGTCCAGGTCTGTTGGGTCTATTTTGCTTAATGGCTCCCTCATCTATTTATGACTTCCTTAAAATTTTAATCCCTCTTGCCGAGCTGCCTCAGCCAGGGCTTTAACTCTGCCGTGATACTTGCATCCACCACGGTCGAAAACTACTTGATTTATCCCTTTACTTAATGCCCGTTTAGCCACCAGAGAACCAACGAGCTCAGACTTAGCCGTCTTTGCTTTACCAGCTATCTCGTTTTTTATCTCTGGGTCAAGAGTTGAGGCAGAGATTAGAGTATGCCCTTGCGAATCATCAATAACCTGAGCATAAATATGCTTTAGGCTGCGGGAAACACACAAACGAGGTCTGGAGGTTGTGCCCTCTACCTTGGCTCTTATTCGAGTGTGCCTTCTACGACGAGCTGCCTTTGGCTCAACTTTTGCCATTATGTCACTTCACCTATGGCTTTACCTGCCTTACCCGCTTTAAGGTGAACTAACTCGCCAGCATATCTAATCCCCTTGCCCTTATAGGCATCAGGGGGACGAATAGCCCGGATTTTGGCTGCCATCTCGCCAACTACTTCCTTGTTAATCCCGGTAACCTTAATGTGATTTGCCCGCTCTACAATTAGGGACACCCCTGGTAATGGTACTACCTCCACCTGGTGTGAAAATCCGACATTTAATACCAGATTATCCTCCTTTTTTTCGGCACGATAACCTACCCCTACTATTTCAAGTTCCTTCTCAAAGCCATTAGTTACCCCCTCCACCATGTTAGCTAGAAGACTTCGGGTTGATCCGTGCAGGGAGCGGTGCACCTTGTTATCACTAGGTCGTGACACTGTTAAGGTATTATCCTTAAGGGTGATAGACATATCGGGGTTGTAACGACGAGAAAGCTCCCCCTTGGGTCCGGTTACAGTGACCTCACCCTTTTTAATACTTACCACCACACCCGGTGGCACAGTTATCGGCATTTGACCTATTCTAGACATAAATCAGCTCCGGGACCTATTTACCATACATAGCATAAAAGCTCACCACCGAGCCCCTGACGCCAGGCTTGTTGTCCTGTCATCACACCCTTAGGCGTAGAAATAATGGTAACACCTAAACCACCATGAACACGGGGGATTTCTTTCCGCTGAGTATATACCCTTAGTCCAGGCTTACTTACTCGCTCCAACTTAGAGAGAACAGGCTGGTTTTTATCATCATACTTGAGATGAATTTTTATTACCCGATACGGCTTACCTCTCACTACCTCATAATCATTAATAAAACCCTCCCGCTTGAGGATTTTAGCAATGGACAGCTTCATCTTTGAGGTTGGCATCAGCACAGAATCATGCCTCGCCATAATGGCGTTGCGTATTCGGGTTAGCATATCTGCTATCGGATCAGAAATTGTCACCTTACCCCCCTTAATTTATACCCATTCTCCAGTATTAGTTACCAACTTGATTTTCTCACCCCAGGAATCTGGCCAGCAAGAGCCAGTTCGCGGAAACAAATGCGGCACAAGCCAAACTGACGCATATAGGCACGAGGCCGGCCACACAAATAACAGCGATTATGCTGCTGCACTTTATGCTTAGCAGGACGCGCTGACTTTGCAATTTTTGACTTTTTAGCCATTTCTATACCTACTCAATCCTTGGTGAAGGGCATACCTAGTAACTCCAGCAAACGCCTGCCTTCCTCATCTGTTCTGGCAGTAGTAGCTATTGACATTTCTAGCCCTCGCCCCTTGTCTATTTTATCATACTCTATTTCAGGGAAGACAGTTTGTTCCCTAAAACCTAGAGTATAATTGCCCCGACCATCAAAGGAGTTTCTGGGAACCCCTTGAAACTCACGCATTCGGGGTAAGATAGCATTTACCAGCTTATCGAAAAAATCGTACATACGTTCCCCACGTAGGGTTACCTTTAATCCAATTGGCATCCCTGTCCTCAACTTAAATGCGGCGATAGACTTCTTAGAACGGGTGGTCACTGGGTGTTGTCCCGAGATAGTGGTTAGGTCTCTCTCAGCCGCTTCTAGGGCCTTAGCATTCTGAATTGCCTCTCCTACGCCAATATTAATCACCATCTTGTTTAAACGTGGCACCTGCATTGTGTTTTTATAACCGCCAAGCTCCATTAGACGGGGAATAATCTCCTTTTTATACCTTTCCTTTAAGTGTGACATTTAATCAATTACCTCACCGCAAGACCGGCACAGCCGAACCTTCCTACCATCCTCTAAAGAACGAAAACCAATGCGAGTAGGGTGGTTACACTTATTGCACAGTAGCATAACATCCGATATATGAATTGGCGCCTCCCGCTCGATTATGCCTGCCTGCCTAGCCCCTCCCGTTGCTCTAGCATGCTTTTTAATAAAGTTAATACCTTCAACCAGTAGCCGCTCATCCTTGGGGTAAGCAAAGCGCACCTTACCCTTTTTGCCTCTATCCTTACCAGCAACAACTAGCACGGTGTCGTTCTTTCTGATTTTCATGCTAACCTCACAAAACCTCAGGTGCCAGCGATATAATCTTGGTAAAATTTTTCTCTCTCAGCTCCCGGGCTACTGGTCCAAATATCCGGGTTCCTTGAGGATTATTCTTATCAGTGAGAATCACCGCCGCATTCTCATCAAACCTAATATGAGAGCCATCAGGGCGCCGATATGGCTGAGCACAACGAACAATAACCGCTTTGACCACGTCTCCCTTCTTCACCATCGCCCTTGGGATGGCTCGTTTGACTGAAGCCACGATGACATCACCAACTCGAGCGTATTTCTTCCTTGTGCCACCTGGCACATTAATACACATAAGCTGTCGGGCCCCGGTATTATCTGCCACCTTAAGTCTGGTATAAGATTGAATCATACACTGTATCCTAGAACTATTTTCAAGCTATTTCCTCAGGTTGAACCTCCGCTACCTCTCCCTTGGTTATTATCTCGGCTACTCGCCACCGCTTGTGTCTTGAGAGGGGGCGAGTTTCTACAATCCTTACTATGTCTCCTAGCCCACACTCAGCATTTTCATTATGAGCTTTATACTTAACCACCTTCTTGATGGTCTTCTTATATAGTGGATGGCGCTTTGGTGTTTCTACAGCCACAACCACGGTCTTATCCATCTTATTACTCACTACACGACCAAGCTTAGTTTTACGCTTTCTCTCCATACTTAGCTATTCTCCCTCCCGTATGCCCAGTTCTCGCTCTCTCTTTATTGTCTTCAGTCTAGCAATCTCCTTTTTAACTCTTCGAACTTCACGGTGGTTTACTAACTGTTTAGTAGCCAAGCGAAAGCGAAGGTTGAACAGCTCTTGGTGAACTGCCTCCAATTGCTTGGCTAGTTCTTTATCGCTGAGAGCTTGAATTTCCTTAGTCTTCAACTCACACTAACCCTACTTACGGAATCACTATCAATAGTTGCCGAACTACGACTTCTGCCGGCTACACCGGTTTTTTTAATCACAAACTTGGTGTTTATGGGGAGCTTGTGCGAAGCAAGACGCATTGCCTCCTTCGCTATTTCTTCACTAACACCCCCCATTTCAAATAAAATTCTGTTTGGTTTAACCACAGCTACCCAGTGGTCTGGGGGACCTTTACCCCCACCCATACGGGTCTCAGCCGGCTTCTTGGTAACTGGCTTATCAGGGAAGATACGAACCCAGACTCTCCCACCACGACGAATGTGATGAGTAATAGCTCGCCGTGCTGCCTCAATTTGGCGGCTAGTAACCCAAGCAGACGCTAGCGCCTGCAATCCGAAATCACCAAAAAGAACTGTATTCCCAGATTGAGCTTTACCCCGGCGGTGTCCTTTATGACTCTTGCGATATTTCACCCGCTTGGGTTGTAGCATCTTTCTCCTCTTTTTCCGTAATGGTAGAAGCCTCTGCCTTTGCTGCCTTCTTGCGTTTTCTTGCTGGCTTAGCCGGTTTCTCTTCTAATTTTGCTTCGGGAGCTACCTCGGCACTTTCAGCGGTAACTGGTTCAGCGGGGGCGGCTGCTTTCTTGCGTTTTCTTGCTGGCTTAGCCGGCTTTTCTTCTAGTTTTGCTTCGGGAGCCGCCTCGGCACTTTCAGCAGCAACTGGTTCAACAGGGGCGGCTACTTTCTTGCGTTTTCTTGCTGGTTTAGCCGGCTTCTCTTCTAGTTTTGCTTCGGGAACTGCCTCGACACTTTCAGCAGCCACTGGTTCAGCGGGGGCGGCTGCCTTCTTACGTCTTCTTGTTGGCTTAGCCGGTTTCTCTTCTAATTTTGCTTCGGGAGCTACCTCGGCACTTTCAGCAGCAACTGGTTCTGCAGGGGCGGCTGCTTTCTTACGTTTTCTTGTTGGCTTAGCCGGTTTCTCTTCTAGTTTTGCTTTGGGAGCTACCTCGGCACTTTCAGCAGCCACTGGTTCAGCGGGGGCGGCTGCTTTCTTACGTTTTCTTGTTGGTTTAACTGGCTTCTCCTCTAATTTTGCTTCGGGAGCTACCTCGGCACTTTCAGCAGCCACTGGTTCAGCGGGGGCGGCTGCTTTCTTACGTTTTCTTGCTGGCTTAGCCGGCTTCTCTTCTAATTTTGCTTCGGGAGCTGGCTCGGCACTTTCAGCAGCCACTGGTTCAGCGGGGGCTGCGACTAGTTCAGTGGGTTCCTCCTTTAATTCAGTAGGAGCGGGGAGTGCCTCTTCGGCTTTCAGTTCCTTGGGTTCGGGAAGAACTTCCCCCTTATTTATCCACACTTTTATTCCAATTCGACCTAGGGTAGTATGTGCTTCTGTAAAGCCGTAATCAATATCAGCCCGCAGTGTATGGAGGGGCACTTGCCCCTCATGCATAACCTGGCGGCGAGCTATCTCAGCACCACCTAATCTACCGGCGCAACTGACTCTTATTCCCTTAGCGCCAGCCTGAATGGTGCGAAACATTGCTTGCTTCATAGCCCTGCGGTAAGAAATACGGCGCCCGATCTGCTCAGCTACCGCCTTAGCTACTAAATAAGCATCAAGCTCGGGTTGCCGAATCTCCTGAATATTCAATTGAATCCTTTTCCCAATAAGGTCCTCAAGGTGGCGCCTCGTTTCATCAACTCGCTGCCCTCCTCGTCCAATGACAACACCAGGCCGGGCAGTATGAATGGTTACCGATACCATATTTGCCTGGCGCTCAATCTGCACTAGAGAGATCCCAGCCTCATTATACTTGGATTGAATAGCCTTACGGAGCCTGAGGTCTTCTCGCAAAAACTCTATATAATGCTTATCGGCATACCACTTAGCTTGCCAATCCTGTATGACACCAAGTCTAAAACCTATAGGGTGAACTTTATGTCCCATTAATCTTCCTCATCAGAAACAATGACAGTAATATGGCTAGAACGTTTAAGGATAGGGCTGGCTCGCCCTCGAGCCCGAGGACGAAATCTCTTCAGAGTTCGTGCCTCATCAGCGAAGATATCAACAACCTTTAAGTCTTGGGGAGACATCTGAAAATTATTCTCAGCGTTAGCTGCCGCTGATTTCACCACCTTGGCTACAATTCGGGCTTTTGGTGTAGGTGCAAAGTTAAGTATGGTTAGCGCTTCATCTACCTTTTTACCTCGCACCATATTTACTAGCAGTCGCATCTTACGTGGTGATACGTCTATATCTTTCGCTTTTGCTATTACTTTCATTTCATGCCCTGCCTAATCTATGCAATTGAGAACCTGCACCCTCTTTTTATCTTTCTGCCCTGGAGTGTCCTCTGAAGGTTCGAGTTAAAGCAAATTCGCCAAGCTTGTGCCCTACCATATTCTCAGTAATAAAGATGGGCACATGCCGTCTGCCATCATGGACTCCAATAGTAAGCCCCACCATCTGAGGCAAGATGGTAGATGAGCGTGCCCAAGTTTTTATTACCGCCTTCTGGCCTGAGCGGTTAAGCGCCTCCACTTTCTTTAGCAGCTTAGCGTCGATAGCTGGGCCCTTCTTAGTTGACCTTGACATTTCGTCTACTTCCCTCTCCGTTTAACAATCATTTTATCTGAAGGCTTTGGTTTACGCGTTCTATAGCCTAGAGCTGGTTTACCCCATGGTGTTTTAGGGCCGGGTAAGCCTATCGGGGCTCTGCCTTCTCCCCCACCGTGGGGATGGTCCCGTGGACTCATTGCTGAGCCTCTCACCGTGGGACGCCAGCCTAACCAGCGGTTACGGCCGGCCTTGCCTATCTTAATACCCTGGTGGTCAGCATTGCCTACCTGCCCGATAGTAGCCAGGCAATCATCATGAATACGCCGTATCTCGCTAGAAGGCAAACGAATCAGGGCATACCTACCCTCTTTGGCTATTAATTGAGCTGCAGCTCCAGCACTCCTCACCAACTGTCCACCTTTGCCTCTCTTCAGCTCAATATTATGGATTAAAGTGCCACCTGGGATTAGCTTCAGGGGTAAGGCATTACCAGGTTTTACCTCGGCATCACTACCTGATTTTATCGTATCCCCAACACTAAGCTCAGAAGGAGCAAGGATGTAGCGTTTTTCTCCATCAGCGTAGTAAATAAGGGCAATATGTGCCGAGCGGTTAGGGTCATATTCAATAGCCGCTACCCTGCCGGGAACGCCGACCTTATCTCTCTTAAAGTCAATAACACGAAGCCTCCGCTTTACTCTGCCACCTCGGTGGCGAACGGTTATTTTACCCTGATTATTGCGCCCAGCCCTCTTCTTAAGCGGTAAGAGCAATGATTTTTCTGGCTTGCCTTTGGTTATTTCTTCAAAGGTAGAGCCACTCATACCTCGCCTACCCGGAGAAGTTGGACGATATACTTTTAGTGCCACTTAATTCCCCTTTTATAAGATACTAGGTGCCTTCAAAGATTTCAATTTTATCCCCTGGCTTGAGGGTGGCAATCGCCTTTTTCCAGGATTGAGTTTGCACCTGCCGTCCGCCTACCCTCCGTTCCTTGCCAGGCACTGTCATCACATTAACGGCGGTCACCTTGACCTTAAACGTCTTTTCCACAGCCTGTTTAATCTGGTGCTTATTTGCCTCCCCGGCTACCTCAAAGACATACTTACCCTGGGCTTGAAGGGCAGAATTCTTCTCGGTTATTAATGGTCGGCGCAATACTTCATACAGATGCACGTTTCCCTCCTTGAAGTAGCCTCTCTCCCCATAACTGCTCTGTTTTGCGCACTGCAGCCTCAGTCATCAATAACATTTTATGGGAAAGGATGTCAATCACATTGATTAAGTTAGCTGGCATTGTCTTAATTCTGGTCAGGTTACGAGCTGATTTAATTACATTGTCTTTCGGTTCATCAGTAACGATGAGAGATGAGGAGTCCACCTCTAGTGCTGATAAGATCTTTGCCATCTCCTTAGTCCTAGGTTCGTCAAGCTCCAATTGCTCCAGAACTTTTAGCTCTCCATCTCTAGCCTTCGCCGATAGGACGCACCTTAGCGCTAGTCGGCGCATTTTTTTAGGCATAGCCTGCCTATAGCTCCTCGGCTTAGGACCAAAGGTGACACCACCTCCTCGGCGCAGTGGCGACTTCCTGTTGCCTGCCCGGGCAAGGCCAGTGTGTTTTTGACGATATAACTTTCTACCACTACCAGCAACCTCACTACGAGTTTTAGTATTAGCCGTCCCTTGGCGGGCATTTGCCCGCTGCCTTACCACTGCTTGGTGTACCACTGCCTCATTGAATGGCACACCAAACACCTGCTCACTTATCTCAGTGTGTTTAACCACTTCCCCGGTAAGGCTATAAACTGGAACCTGCACTTCCTTACTTCTCCCTACTTGATTTCTTTATTAGTAGTAGTCCATTCTTGGCGCCGGGTACCGCTCCCTTGACCAGCAATAGGTTACGGGCAGGATCAGCTTCGAATACCTCCAAGTGTTGCACCGTCACCTGTCTATTCCCCATATGTCCTGCCATCCGCTTCCCCTTCAATACCCTTCCCGGGGAGGTAGTGGCTCCTATAGAACCCGGGGCACGGTGTCGGTCAGACTGCCCATGAGTTTTGGGACCACCAGCAAAATGGTAGCGTTTTACTACGCCAGCAAAGCCTTTGCCCTTTGACACCCCGGTAATATCAACCAAATCACCTGTCTTAAACTGGCTAACATCGACCTTTTGCCCTACTTCAATGGCTTTAATATCATCCACTCTGAATTCACGAAGATACTTAAACTGTCCCAGCTCTTTAAGGTGCCCCCGCTGAGGCGACTTGAGCCGCTTAACCTCACCAAAGCCAAGCTGAGCAGCGTTATAACCCTCCTTAGCCACCGTTTTGATCTGGATCACTGTGCACGGTCCGGCCTCAATAGCGGTTACTGCCTCCGCTTTACCATCCTCTGTGAATATCTGGGTCATACCCAGCTTTTTGCCAATGATTTTTTGCAGCATATCTTTAGCCGTCCTATAACTTAATATCTATCTCAACCCCCGCGGGTAGATTCAGTCTGGTCAGGGCGTCTATCGTTCTGGAAGTCGTCTGCACAATGTCAATAAGGCGCTTATGGGTTCGAATTTCAAACTGCTCTTGTGAATCCTTATCTATGAATGGAGAGCGGATAACGCAAAACTTCCGGATACGGGTAGGTAAAGGCACTGGTCCCGAAACGACAGCCCCGCTAGCTTCCACTGTCTCTACAATCTGCTGGGCAGACTGGTCAAGTATTTTATGGTCATAGCCCTTTAATTTAATACGAATCCTCTGCTTAGGCATATAAAGAACCCCTCAGAATCTCTTTAAGTCTTTTATTTCTTTCAGTGTGTTTTCTCATTGTTTCGTTCTTCACCTTGAGAATTTTAAGGAACTCAGAGATGACTTACCTCCTACCTGTAGCTTTAATCTGGTCGACCAGTTCTGCCGGTAGCGCTTGATAGTGATAAAATTCCATAGAGTGGGTGGCTCTGCCCTGAGTCAGTGACCTGAGACTGGTAGTATAGCCAAAGGTCTCAGCTAAAGGGATGAAGAAGTGAATAGTGCCCATTTCGCCATGTGTCTCTATACTCTCAATTTGCCCCCGCTTTGAATTGACGTCAGCTATTATATCACCCAGAAACTGTTCTGGTGTAACTACATCCAGTTTCATAATCGGCTCTAGAAGGGTAGATTTTGCCTTAGCCACACCCTTTCTTAGAGCTATCGAGCCAGCCATTTTAAAGGCGATATCTGAAGAGTCAACCTCGTGATAGCTACCATCATAGAGGGTTGCTTTAATATCAACCACAGGGTAGCCAGCCAATATCCCAGTCTGCATAGCCTCTTTAATACCAACCTCGGTTGCCAGAATATACTGCTTGGGTATAATTCCCCCCTTGGTCTTATTTACAAATTGAAAGCCACTACCACTCTCCAGGGGCTCAAGCTCAAGATAGACATGACCATATTGGCCGTGGCCTCCACTTTGACGAATAAATTTCCCCTCAGCTCGCGCCGGAGTAGTAATAGTCTCCTTATAAGCAACCCGTGGCTTGCCCACCTTTGCCCCTACCTTAAATTCACTAAGTAATCTACTTACTATGACTTCCAGATGAAGCTCACCCATACCTGAGATAACCGTTTGCCCCGTTTCCTCGTTGAATTCCACCTTAAAGGTAGGGTCCTCCTCGGTCAGCTTTTGTAAGGCGCCCCCCATCTTATCCTGGTCAGCCCTGGTTTTGGGTTCAATGGCAATAAACAGCACTGGCTCTGGGAAACGGATAGATTCAAGAAGTATGGGTTGAGAGGCATGGCATAGGGTATCACCAGTAAAGGTATTCTTAAGACCTAGTGTAGCTACTATAGCCCCAGTGTCTGCTTCAGTTATTTCCTCACGGTGATTAGCATGCATTAATAATAGCCGTCCAATACGCTCCTTCTTGCCTTGGGTTGAGTTAAATATCCCGGCTCCTGCCTTTAATTTGCCTGAATATACTCTCAAATAGACCAGCCTGCCCACGAAGGGGTCAGAAACTACCTTGAAGGCTAGTGCTGAAAAGGGGGCATCATCTCTGGCGGGACGGGTGACTTCAGTTCCTAGCTTGGTGTCAATGGCTCGTACTGGCGGCATATCTAATGGAGAAGGAAGATAGTTTACAATAGCGTCGAGTAGTGGTCGAATACCTTTGTTCCTCAGCGCACTGCCACAAAGAATAGGCACCCCTTTATTAGCTAGGGTTGCCCTTCTCAAGGCTAGTTTTAGTTCAGAGGTGGTAATATTACTACCACCGAGATAAACGGCCATAATCTGGTCATCATGTTCAGCCAATTTTTCAATAAGCTCATTACGGAATTTGGTGCATACCGCCTTCTCTGACTCAGGGATAGCCACCTCCAGCGGTTCTGAATCAAGGCTGCCATCAAAGCTCCATGCCTTATTCTCTACGAGGTCAATAACACCCTGGTATGAGTCTTCACTGCCTAGAGGCAATTGTATAGGTAGAGGTACAGCCCGTAACCGCTCTTGAATCATAGATATAGTGCGGTCAAAATTGGCACCAGGCCGGTCCATCTTATTGATGAAGCAAATCCTAGGTACATGATACCTATCAGCCTGTCGCCAAACTGTCTCTGATTGAGCCTCAACCCCAGCCACGGCATCGAAAACCACTACCCCTCCATCCAGTACTCTAAGGCAGCGTTCTACCTCAGCGGTAAAATCTATATGCCCTGGGGTATCGATAATATTGATGCGATGGTTCTGCCAATAACTAGTGGTAGCGGCAGCGGTAATGGTAATACCGCGCTGTTTCTCTTGCTCCATCCAATCCATCACGGCTGTTCCTTCATGCACTTCACCAACCTTATAAGTACGTCCGGTATAATACAGCACCCTTTCGGTGACGGTAGTCTTACCGGCATCAATATGAGCGATAATAGCTATATTTCGTATGAGGTCTAATGGAAATCTCCTAGCCACAATCCTGTCCTTTACCTCAAATTTTTCTGATATTGCACTTTCTACCATAACACTATAATTAATAAAAGATAGCCTTTCACCATCTGTAGTGGGCAAAGGCTCTATTAGCCTCAGCCATTCGATGAGTATCGTCACGCTTCTTAATAGTTGTCCCTTCTCCTTTTGCGGCATCGCTAAGCTCAGCTGCCAGCTTCTCCGCCATAGACTTGCCTGCCCTGCCTCTGGCTGATTTTATTAACCAGCGCATAGCTAGAGAAAGACCACGCCCGGGTTGAACCTCCACCGGCACCTGATAGGTAGCTCCCCCAATACGGCGGGGCTTAACCTCAAGTAGGGGTGTGACATTTTTTACTGCCTGTTCTAGAACATCGACCGGGGCTTTCTTTTCCTGCTGCTCTATAATTTCCATAGCCTTGTACACAATCCTCTCGGCAAGGCTTTTCTTGCCTCCCATCATTATTTTATTGCTTAACTGGGCTACAATCACATTGTGATACTTAGCATCAGGATGTGTCTCTCTCTTTATAGCTTGACCCCGTCTTGGCATTTTGTCTCCTTTTAGGCTCCGGCTTCCTTCTCAGCTACGGCTGGTGTTTCTACTGGTGCTTCTACCGGCGCTTCTACCGGTACTCCACCTCGTTTAGTACCGTATTTACTACGACTCTGCTGACGGTTAGCTACACCGCTAGTATCCAGTGCCCCCCGGATAATATGGTAACGAACACCGGGTAAATCCTTCACTCGCCCTCCGCGAAGCAAAACCACCGAGTGTTCCTGCAGCTCATGCCCCTCGCCGGGAATATAAGCTGTTACCTCTATCCCATTGGTCAACCGGACCCTGGCTATTTTACGTAGTGCCGAATTGGGCTTCTTTGGGGTGGTAGTCTTGACCTGAACACAAACCCCTCGTTTCTGTGGGGAACCCTTCCCCTGCGTCAGCTTATTCTCTAAAGCATTATATGCCAGCCGCAAGGCCGGTGTTTTGGTCTTCAAACCAACCCTCTTGCGCCCTTTACGAACGAGTTGATTAACCGTAGGCAATCTATCCCTCCTAGTCCACACAATTTTTATGGATGAGCTTTAGCTCATCCATAAATATAATTAATAGACTGAGACTCGATTTCAATCTATCAACTATCAGCTGAACTACCAAATACTAATCTTAAAGTTTATCATAACTAGAAGTTAACTGTCAATAGTCTCTGAGAAGGTGGTCTCTATCGAACTCGTCCGTAGTCATCTTCTAGTCTGGTTACATCTTCTAGCTCGGGAGTGGAGACTTCAAATAAGGTGGTATCCTCTATAGCCTTCAGCCGATGTTTGGCGAGCGGAGGGATTCTTATACAGTAACCGGGCTCAGCTATGGTAGACCTCAGTTGTCCATCGCTTCCTTCAGTTTCTATCAGGGCTTTCCCTTTATATAGGTACATACTTTCGTCTTTCTTCTTATGATATTGGAGACTAAGCTTATGCCCTTTTCTAATGAAAATCAGCTTGCCGGCATACTTCGGGGTGTGGGCAAACAATAGCTCAAACCCCCACGGCTTTTCTATTTTTTGGGGGAGTTTCTCTTCCATTAGACTCTTTAGACTCCAGCTATTTCTTTACCCAGCTCAAGTAGTTTTTCTGCTCGGGACAGGGAATTACTTTCACTGTAAATGCGAAGTACCGGCTCAGTCCCGGAAAATCTGATAAGCAGCCAGGTGGTATCGGCTAAGATAATTCGAAACCCATCGGTAGTGTCTAGTTTCACCACTCTAACACCATCAATAGATTCTGGCAAATTACGCTTAATACGATTGGTTATCACCTGGCGCTTGCCCTCAGGGAATTTTATATCCTCACGCTGGTAATAGTGAGGTCCTACCTTGCTGTAAAGGTAATCCAGAAGTTCTGAGGGGTTTTTACCTGTCTTAATCATAAAGTCAAGAAAATAAAGACCAGACAGAATGCCATCGCGCTCTGGTATGTGACCTCGGAAGCCATAGCCACCGCTTTCCTCACCGCCGATGAGCGCATTTTCAGCGAGCATTATTGGAGCCACATATTTGAAGCCTACCGCTGTCTCATAGATTGGCACCTTAAATATTTCACCTAAGCGGTAAAGCATGCTGGTAGTAGTTATCGTCTTGACTATAGGACCCCGCTCACTGCGTATCTCTAGCATGTAGAGAGCTAATAGGGCGAAGACCTGAAGTTGAGTTAGAAACCTCCCCTTTTCATCTATGATACCGATGCGGTCAGCATCACCATCGGTAGCCAAGCCTGCATTAGCTCCTTGTTCCTTAACAGTGGCTGAAAGCTTGTCCAGATTAGCCGCAATTGGCTCCGGCTGTATCCCTGGAAACAGGGGATTACGCTCACCATTTATCTCTATTACCTCAATGACTCCACCGCTTAGTAATGTCCTGAGATAGCCAGCGCCGGCACCGTACATAGGGTCAACAATTACCTTCAGTCTAGCTTGGCGTAGCTCATCTAGGTTAATGAGCTTGGCTACATGCTGGAAATAAATTGGAGCCAGGTCAAGATACTCTACTAGTCCTTGGGCTAAGGCTTTAGCTAGCGGCATCTTGTTTATTTTCTTTCCTGAAGAAATTATGTGTGAAATACGCTTCTCTAGTTCAGTTTCAACCTCAGGTGGAGCACTAGAGCCGAATTCAGATTTATATTTAAAGCCATTCCAGATAGCCGGATTATGGCTGGCAGTTATGATGATAGCTCCACCAGCCTTTTGAGTCAGAGTGCCAAAGCTTATAACCGGTGTTGGCGTAGCCTTGGAACAGAGATAGACCTTGATTCCATTACCAGCGATTACCTCAGCAGCGGTTGCGGCAAAGTCCTCAGAGGCGAAGCGAGTGTCATAGCCGATAACTAATCCGCGACTGGTCAGGCCGACCTGCTTAAGGTAGTCAGCTACTCCCTGCGCACAGGCTCGCACATTGTCAAATGTGAAATCCTGGGCGATAATCCCCCGCCAGCCGTCAGTGCCAAATTTAATCGGATTATTTATCCTACCTCACCCCCTTTGGTAATAGGTCACAAAAGTAAAACGAATTCCTTAGTACTGATTCTCCTAGGGTATAGGCTATCCTCTTTTTGAATATTGGTCCATTAAAGACAAAGGAATGAAACTCTCCATTCTCACCGCCAGGGTCAACATTAGGCGGAAGCTCAGCCAAAAAATGTTTATCAAGCATTCTGCCTACAAATCTCTTATCCAGAACCTTTGAATCAACACAGGTAACAACAGCCTGGAAGCCTAAGGCTATAAATGACCTGGTAAGTTCAGCAGTATCCCTTCCCCATATTGGGAAGATCCCCTTCATCTCTAACTTTGATAGATTATCCTCTCGATATTTCCTCACCTCTTCCAAAAAGATGTCACCAAACACTGCCGAGGAAACCCCGTCTTGTTTAAATTTGGTAAGGACTCCCATCATTTTAGAGTCGTATTCTTCATTGGAGCAGGACTTGGAAATGAAAACTTCGTGAATGGGTAAGCCTAATAAGTGTGCCTGCCGCTCGACCAAAACCCTTGGCACACCGTGCAGACTAACTCTGTCATAGTCCTCGGTTATGGTGGTTAACAAAGATACTATTTCATACTTTTTGCTTTTTTGAATTTCGTAGAGGCTCATAGCACTATCTTTACCACCACTCCAAGCGAGGAGCACTTTTTCTGTCATCCTTAACCCAGTGCTTCTTTTCTGAGGATTTCGGCTTTGTCGGTCTTCTCCCAGGGGAGGTCAAGGTCGTCCCGCCCAAAGTGTCCATAGCAAGCTGTAGACCTGTAAATGGGTCGGCGGAGGTTAAAATGCCGAATAATAGCTTCCGG
>JAUXAP010000016.1 GCA_030619865.1 Dehalococcoidia bacterium
TTGCTGACTATCAGCAGCCCGTCCCTGTGGACATAAATACCGGCGATAAATTCCTCCTCCCGCCAGACCTCCACCATAGGCTTCCCTGTCGTCGTGTCAATTTTTATCCGAAACTCCATTACTCTGCACTTCTTTCCGCACTGTGCCGCCTTTTAAGCGCTGCTGATATTTTGGCCTTGGTCTTGGCTGTGGGATGTTTGCCTGTATGAGTGGCAATCTGCTTGGCTCGATATTCAGGGTCTTGCCAGAGCTTCTTTGTAGCAGCGCTGTGCCTAGCCCGATACTCAGGGTCTTGATAAAGCTTCTTGCTAGCAGCGCTGTGCCTAGCCCGAAGCTCAGGGTCTTCGTAAAAATTCTTTCTTTCTAGCTGTGTTTCAATTGGAAAGTCCACATACTGCTTAGCAACCGCGCAGTATCCTTTAATCTGACCGTCCCTGGCTACAGCTTCAACTTGCTCTCCGCAAGCAGGGCAGATGACCTGGACCCGCTCCAGCTTCAATACCCCTTCGCTAATCACCCCAGGGCCGACCCGGACCAGCCTCAGCTTCAGCGTTCCCAACTTAATCACCTTGCGTATGACCAAGGTCTCCATTTAATTTATCTCCATATGATTTTCCAGCGGGATGCCACTTGCCCGATTACGGCTGAGACTGAGCACGCTTAGCAACATGTTCTAAGCCATCGTGTGCATTTTGCCTCAAGATTCTTAGTGACTTTTCCAGCAGAACAGCATCACCTTCATAAATTGATAACATCACTTGGTTCACAACTTCTCTTGCCACCGACCCAGCCTTGGTGAGAACTCTCGTCCCCTTATCCGACAGTATGATATTTACGAACCTTCTATCTCTGTCATTGCGCTTAGTCTTGACAAGTCCATCTCGCTCCATGCGGTCGGCCAGTGTTGAGATATCGTGCCGCTCCCTAAGCGTATATTGAGCTATCTCGGAGGGTGCCATGGTTCCACCATTGTCAGCCAAGATTCGCAGCACCACGAACTTGATTGGGGAGAGATGGGCCTCTTTGTAGAAATGAGCGTCGGCGTACTTCAGTACTGCTCTTGCAGTTTGTGCGAACAGTATAAAGGTTCTTAAAATGATATCGTCGTGGTCTATATCTATCACCCTGTGTTGCTTAATATGCATCACCTCCTTCTAAGTCTAGGCGGGATGCCACTTGCCCGATTACGGCTGAGGCACCACACGGGAGGGGGAGGGATACCGCTAGGGGAAGGTAAAACCCTAGCACCCCAGTTTCCCCTGGCAGAGCCCGCCTGAGCTTGTCATTTGTTCCCGTTAGTATTGGCATTAACTGTCTGCCGCCCTCATACAAGTCTTCTGGCTCCATGGGTTTCTCTTTTGCTCGCTCACCTGTTCCGGTTTTCCTCATTTTCACAGTGGTTTTCTTAGCTCCTATGGCTTTCTCTTCTAGCTAGACTCGCTCAGTACTTTTGCTTCTTTCCGAGTCAGTTGTCCCTCCTTCATCAGCAAGATTAGTATAAGGCCTACAATACTGATTGCCACACAAACTAAGAAGGCCAGATGATAACTACTGGTTATATCAAATATGTGCCCAGCTAGGACAGGACCGATAGCACCTCCAATTGTGCCGCTGAAGAAAGTAGCCCCATAAATTTCGCCATGTGAACTCATCCCAAATAGCTCAGCCACCATTAGCGAAACCACTGGGAAAATAGCCCAATCGCTGAGGCCAAAGATAATAGCAAATAAATAAAGCATCCACAGCTCTTTGGCTACCAGCAACCAAAGAAAGGCAACTAATGTCAGACTAATGCTAATAATTAAAGCTAGCTTACTACCAATTCTGTCGGCGACACCACCTATTATAATCCTGCCGACAATACTTAGCCCAGCAGCAGTCGACAAAATAGTAGCGGCAGTGATAGATGAAATTCCCAGGTCTTGGGCATGGAGAACAATATGCACCATGACAACATTGATGGTAAAGAAGCCACCAAAAAGCACGAAACTAAGCCTCCAAAATTGCCTAGTGCAAATTGCCTCTTGAAGGGAAACCCCTGTGACTTTCGCATTTAAGCCTTCTTTCTTCACCTCATCTTCACCATATGGTAGCTGCCCCGTCTGACTCGGGTCACGCCTAAAAAATTGTGCTACCGAAATAATTAATACCAGGGCTACAATACCTATAATAAAATAGGAAATGCGCCAGCCATAGCTAAAAATGAGCCAACTAGCCAGTAGTGGCATAGTTGTCATGCCAAAACCCGGACCTGCCGCAACGATACCTGTCATCAGTCCCCTTCTCTTGACAAACCACTTGGTTACTGTAGATATCAATGGAACAAAGATACCGCTCATACCAATGCCTATTGCCACCCCGTAAAATAGATATAGCTGCCAGATAGCGCCAATCTGTGATAACAATAAATAGCCTAAACCCATAAAGGAGCCACAGACTGTCAAAACTAGCTTGGTACCAAACCTATCATTTAGTCTTCCGGTAACAATACCAAGCAAACCGGTGATAATCATGCACAATGTGTAGGCGCCTGAGATGCTGGCTCTGGTCCAACCAAACTCGCTTATTATTGGCTCAAAAAATACACCAAAGGTCCGGTTAGCCCCCCAAGCTATCGCCGTAATCGAAACGGCAGCCAAAACTATAATATAGCCGTAGAAAAATTTAGGTTTCATTTTTTCAACTAATCAATCACGTTTACAACTTTGTTCTTTTGTACTGGCAAGATTTCTTCCTATTACACCTTAAGCAAGGTGGCAGTTTAGATTTGCTGAATTTGCCGATGCCAATCACGCCAGAGACAGATTTCCTTGGTATCATCATAAAGCCCTCAGTTAAGTTAACACCGAGTACAGTCGACTCTATTATTTGAAAGATGATCTTCTGCTGACTCACATCCCAGTCGCAATAACCGGGACTGTATCTCAAGGTTGTATTATATCCAATCGCTTTGGCTGTCTCACTTACAGCATCTTGAAGATAATCAGCTGCTTTCTCGGCCGCCTCAGATCCTATTGTATCTAAAATGAAAGCGTTTAACATATCTCCTTTTTCCATGAGCCTTGATACCTCCCTTTCCAAATCGCCACCAATAGTAACGAGGAATACAACCGCCCACTTGCAATCGGACAGTACATAACTGATTGTCTGGCTAGTAAATACTAAATGACCCGCCATGAAGACTTCTTGTCGCAGGGTACCATCAATTACTTTTGGTACATAGGCATATCTAGGCTTGATGAGCTTATATGCACTTTTTATATTAGAGTCTACCGATGAAGAAATAGATGTTGGAATACTATGTCCTTTGTAACCTAGACGTTGGCAGACTGCGTTAGTTTCAGTTTTCATCCTACAGTAGTTATCCCCCTATAACATATCTTAAAGGTTCACGGCAGATGTTATTATTCCTTGTAACGCTGACGATATGCTTTAATGTAGCGCATCGCAAAACGGTCGTGGCCCAAGATGAGATCAGTCGCCAGGATAATCTGGCGTAACTGAACTGCATCGACAATGGCACAGTTCAGGCCAGCGGCGATAGCTATGGCTAGGAAGGTACCATTGAGCAAACCACGCTCCGGTAGGCCGAAAGAAACATTGCTGACACCTAAAGTCAGGTTCACACCCAACTCAGCCTTTACTTTGCGCATGGCTTCGATTGTTACTAGGCCGGCTCTGTAATCTGAGCCTACCGTCAGAGCCAGACAATCAATAATTACGTCCTCGCGTGGAACACCCTGTGCCTCGGCCTGTTTGACAATCTTACGGGCGATGGCAACTCGCCGCTCCGAATCGTTAGGTATACCTTCATCATCTATAGTCAGCCCAATGACGGTTGTACCGCACTCTCTAACCAGGGGCAGAATCTTCTTTAGTGAATCATTCTGGCCGGTAACAGAACTCACCAGTGGCTTGCCTTGGTAGACCTTGATTGCTGCCTCTAATGCAGCGGGGCTGTCGCTGTCAAGGCACAAAGGCACGTTTACCGTTTCCTGTATTATCTCCACGGCTCGAGGGAGTAAGCTCACTGCGTCCACGCCGCCGGCGCTGACATTAATATCGAGGATATCCGCCCCGGCTTGCACCTGAGCTATCGCTTCCTGGCGCACAAGCTCCAGGTCACCAGCCTGTAATGCTGTGGTCAGCTTCTTTTTGCCAGTAGGATTGATGCGCTCTCCAATAATCACTGTTGGCTGCTCATCACTGATAAGCACCTCTTTTGTAGCACTTGATAATCGAGTTTCCACAGGATATTCTCCTTTCATCGCATATTGCTCTAGATAAACCAGATGCCGGAGCGCTCCTTCCCTTTGGGTTTCTCTCAACTTCAATGGCTCGCTCCCCGTCTATGGATTTCTCACTCCCTATGGCAAGCCAGTGAGGTCAACAAGATGAAGGTGGTTTCGGTATATCATCGTTCGCGCTGACTTGTTCCGTGAATGAGCGGATATCGTCGGTCCTGCCTTCCAAGGGCGCATATGATATCTCATGAGGTGCAAGTAGGTTTTGTTCTCGCAATAGTTCTTCCTCTGTCAGGTATACATCCATTTCTTGGCTCCCCCTATTTCTAATTATTTTGCAGCAGCTTAGCAAGTTTGCTGATGACAAGCGTCGGCAATCCCATACTTTCGGCTACCAAGTCAGTAATATCTAAGACCTCTAACTTGGCACTGGTCTCCGCTACACCTATACGAAAATTGTTTTCGCATGTTGGGCAACAACCAATCAGGGCCGAGGCCCCAGTTTGCTCAGCCTCAATAACGCGGCTACTATTAATGGCAATACCAAGTTGAGGGTAGCGCATAACATGTCTGCCACAGCACCCAGCATGCTCTCTATTGCGGGGCATCTCTATGAGGTCCAAGCTGGGTATAGAAGCGAGTATTTTTCTGGGTGGCTCGAAGATCCCTCCACCACGACCGATGTGGCAGGGGTCATGATACGTCACCTTAAGCCTTAGAGGGAACTTGCACTTAATCCTGCCTTCCTCGATCAGCTCGCTTATAATTTCAGTCACGTGCCTCATTTTGACATCGTATTTTAAGTTCAGCCTCTGAGCAAAAAGTGGGTAGAAGTGAGATAAATGCAACCAGCATCCTGAGCACGAGGTGATGAGTGTCTTTATACCTCTCCTGTTTATTTCGTTGATGTTGTGTTCGACTGTTTCCATGACTTCGTCGATGCAACCGACTACGTACATTGCTCCACCACAGCACCACTCATCAGAACCAAGGTAAGTTGGTTCTATACCCGCTTCGTTTAATATCCTGACGCTATTTACTGCCAAATTCCTGGTAGCCTCAGTAAAGGATGCGTTGCACCCAGCCCAATATCCAATCTCCCCCTCCTCTCTATATTTCAGGTCAGGTGGCATCCACGCCTTCCTTTTGCTCTGTGGAATACCTCCAGGGTTATGATCGACTAGGATATTGTGAGCCTGTGTCTGGGATATTAACGGAGGATTGAAACCCCCTTGCCAAATAGCTGGCCTAAGTGTTAGGGTCCAATGCTCGTCTATATGTGACCTAACTTGGCATGCTAGGTTGCACCGTCGACACGTAGTGCACACGAAAAACATCTCGGCCATTCGCTCGTCTAGCTTAACTTTGCCCTTCAGATACTCCCTGAGGAAATGGAACTTGCCTCTGGGGGAGGCACTCTCCCAGCCAATGGCATTAAACTCTGTGCATTCGCCGCGACAATAACCACAGTTGGTGCAGGCGAAAGCATCCCATGCTACTTCCTTTCCAAACGGGAGCTTCCCCAGAATGGTTTTTTGGTTAATGATTTCTCCGAGAGGCTTCCCACCAAAGAGTCTATCAGTTGCTTCCATTACCCCGGTCAGACTTCTCGCCAATTTGATCATTAGGTTGAGTTTTCTTATTGGTGATCCCTTCTCAAGTGAGGTGGGGAAAACTTTGCCCGGATTCATAATATGCACTGGGTCAACTTCCTTTTTGACCCCATAAATTTTGAGCAGATTATCTTTACCAAATAATAGCTCAGCATCATCAGTGAAATACATCCCTATAGTATATGGCCTGCCACCAAGCTTCTTGGCCGCCTTTATAGGCACAAAGCTTGTGGAATATGCTAGTGGAAAGCCCCGGCGACGCTCATCATCTAAAGTAGAGGTTAGAATAGTGGCTTGGCTCCCATTATTTACCAGAGTCCCATTGAATGCGGGCACCTTTGTTTCCCTCTTGATATCCTGAACTAGCGTCGAGAGCCTTTGTGTCGGTATTATGACCTCGGAAGGAACTATAGATGGTCCTAGGGCTTTAAGCCGCATTGGATAGAACCTCTCGTCCCACTCAAATCTTGCCAGCTCCTCATCGAGCACTTCCCCACCATGAGCCTTAACGATACTAAGAAGCTTGTCCTTAACCTTGCCTTCCCTGCTTTTGGGATAGACGAACATCGCTATGAATTTATCTTCTGGCAGCTTTGGTTCTTTTACCTCACTAGGTATAGGAGCCCTTTTCGCCTGCTTTTCCACAGCTTCGCGTGTTAGCTTCACGTGTAACGGATCTCTAAAGCTTATCTCCCAAAACGCCAGCTTGTTCTCCATGAGTTTCTCAAAAGTGCCTAACAAGCTCTCCAAACTAGGAAATGCTCCAAGAACGGGTACGTTATCCTCATAATCTCTTACCATGAGTGTAACCTGGGATATAAAACCGGTTGTGCCTGCCATCCCATCGACCAAGTCAAGGTCGTCCCCAGTGAGCCGTTTAGGCCCTTTTGGGGAAATTATTCCAAGCTCAAGTATATTGTTCTTGATAAAGCCGTATTCGAAGCTTCCTATGCCCACTCCTCCACCATTAGCTATCCATCCACCGACGGTCGCACTAAGCGCACTACCGGGGTAAAGCCTGAGTGCTAGGCCATGATTGGAGAGTTCTGCTTCGAGATCGGCCCACACAGCTCCAGGCTCAACGGTTATTGTTTTTTCCTCTTTGTTGATGTCAATAACTTTATTCATCCGGTGAAAGTCGACCACAATCCCCCCCTTGGTTGGGACAGCACCACCATACCCAGCAGTTCCAGAACCTCTTGGTGTTAGCGGGGTTTTGTACTTCATGCCTATTTTTATTAGTTCTATCAGCTCATCACCGCTATTCGGCTGGACAACAGCATCAGGATTGGTGGAGATTTGACTCTTAACAAGAGAGGGTAAAGTGCCAAGGTCACTGGAATACAACATCCGCTCGATCTGGTGAAAAGCCACCCGGTTGCCGAAAATGCCAATTAGTTCCTTTTTCACCTTTTCTTTCATAAAAACACCTCAGGCCTATTTGGCCAGTCCTTCAGCCTTCATTTCAAGTATTGTCTCCGCAGCGAGTCGCGCGGCTTTCCCCACCACCTTAGAACACGTTTCGTGGCCACTTGCTTTTTCGAATTCCTCGTTGTCCTTCGGATTATGTAGGTCAAAACTTCTTCCGAATTGGGATATCTGGATATCTCGGCATATCCAGCTCCCGAACTCCTGCACGAACCTTCGGAAAGATGCCCTAGCAAACTCTAATCGCCTAGGCTGCCCTGAAGTCTCATCAATTTCCTCTCCGTATAACGGGTCCTCAATCCTTTCTCGCCCCGCTAACAGCCCCAGTGCCAGCATGGTACCAGTCAGTGCTCCACACATGTTCCCCATCCTTGCCGTCCCCGCAGCCCAGAAGCCTGCTGCCTTTAATGCCGCGGAGCCGCCGGGTAGGTTAAACTCCTGTTGCAGTGCCAGGAGGACACATTGTGTGCAACCGTGGTACTCATATTCGTATGCAGCTGCCCTCCTTTCAACCCGGTTCAGGACCTCCTCTTTAGAATCCTTTTTTGCCATCTTTGTCTTTCCTTTCATTCTGAATTCCCTATAACAACTTGAGTTACATCATCTCTGGGGGAACCAGATGGCTGGGGACCTCCAGCTCCAGCCCTCGATACAGTTTGATTGCTCCCGGGTGTAGAGGGAAGGGGCCTTGCTCCAGAGTAAGCTTGGGGAAACCGATGATATCGAACCTCATTGGTTCGTAACAAAGGGACAGGTCCCACACCTCGACCCAAGCTGCCTTGACCAGCTTATGAATCACTTCAGCAGACACATCCTTGTGGGCAAAATAGCCAAATATTAAGCCACAAGTGGTTGTGGCCTCCCCTTGCCCCGGATAGACGTCTGGCCGAAGGAGGCAGACGGGGAAGACGAGCCCGGTTCCGCTGTAGCGCTGATTTGCTTGGCTTAGGTCTGTTTCAGAAATATCAAGGACGGTGAAGGGCTGCTCTTTAGCGCACTCCACAAGGGTGGGGCCAGGCGCACCCTCCTTTACTAGACCGGCAAGCTCACCCTTCCGGTAAAGGTCTATCTGAGCTTCCCAGCTCCCTCGATGCCAATCCGGCTTGATGCCCAGGGCTTCAAACAGCTTCATCGCCTTGAATTGTGTCATACTCTCCGGCTCACCGCTCCCCACTGGTTTTCCATCCAGCTCATAGATGGACTTAATGCCTGTATCTGCTGCTACTATGAAGGTGATGGGGATGCTCCCCATCACCCAGAGCAGCCTGAGTTGGGGATGGGACTGCCCTTCCCATTTATAGAAGCCATAATATGCTTGGGCTGCCTCGTCAAGGCTCAGTCCACCGAAATCATAGCGGTCTATATTCCGCACCACCTCAGCGGTACCCCCAGGGTTTTGATGCGGGATAATACGGAACTCTGGTTCTTGCTTGCCGATGGCAAAAACCAATCCTCTGGTCAAGGCATTCAGCGGGGCATCGGCAACCACACCAGTGCCGAGCGCTATTTCCCTCTCCTCCTCTACTCTTTCGCCACGACATCCTGTGCCAGCGGCAGTGGTCGCTGTAAACATTATCACCACTAGTGCCCAGTAGACTACCCTATTCACCTTATTCACCTTATTCACCTTCCCTAACGTCACTCCGGCAATTTGCCGTCGGACATAGTGAGATGCCGTGTCCCATAGCCGATAAGGCTAGGGTGGTGGGTAACCAGGACAATGGTGGTGCCGGCTTGGTGTATCCTTTGCAAAAGGGCCATGATCTCCTTTTCAGTTAGTTCATCCAAGTTAGCCGTAGGCTCATCGGCGACGAGGGAAGGGGGCTCATCTACAATGGCACGGGCGATGATTGCCCTCTTCTCTTCCCCACCGGAAAGTTGGCGGGGAAAGGATTCCATCTTATGGGACAATCCCACGTCCGCTAGGGCTTTCTTTGCCCGGTCATAGGCATTCAAGCGGCGTCTCCCAGTCGTGAACATTGTTGGCACCATTACATTCTCCACAATGTTCAACACCGGGATGAGGCTGGGGACTTGGAACATAAATCCTATTTTCTCCTTGCGCAACGCTGATAGTTGCCTATCGTCCAGGCTCCAGATATCCATCCCATCTATGAAAACCTTGCCCGAGGTCGGTCTGGCTAGTCCGGCCATGACATTGAGCAAGCTTGTCTTACCACAGCCGGAGCGCCCAGTGATCACTAGGAATTCCCTTGGTGATACCTTCAGGCTCACATTGTCCACTGCGGTAACCGATGGCCGCCGTCGCGGCTTAAATACTTTGGTCACATTTTGAAGCTCGAGCATAGTTTTATATCTCCTTCACTAAAGTTTCGGCAGGGTCGATGCGACTGGCTCTGATAGCCGGGTAGATGAGAGCCGGGAGGCTAACTGTCAGGGCCGCCACTAGAACAATCACCATCAATGCCAAAAGACCAAGCAATGACGGCACCAAAAATTCAATTCCAAGGGTGCTTGTCAGCCATGACTTGGTGGCGTAAACAATTATCGCCCCCAGAATAACCCCTATAATCGCCCCTCCCATGCCGAGGGAGGAGCTCTCGGTCAGGAACATACGGAAGATGAAGTTGCGGCTGGCCCCCACCGCTCTCAACATACCGATTTCCCGCTGGCGCTCGGTGACCATCAGAGAAAAGATAAGGCCAGTGAGCATTATCGCCAGCCCCCAGACGATGCCTAAGCTCGCAAATAGGGTCTTCAACAGCCCAGCCCGTTGTGCGTAGAGAATCCTATATATTTGTGCGCAACGAATAGCCCCTGTCCCAGGGGCTGCCATCATGCTCTCCATTGCCACCGTTTCAATGGAGTAGCCATTCTTTACCTTAACCATAATGACAGACAGTGAATTGGCAGGCATATCAGGAGGTATTATAATAGAACCAATTTCTGGCTCTCTCATCATCGCCTCAGCGGTCTCAAAGCTGAAGAAAATAGCCTCATCGAGCCACATCCCTGTGGGGAGGAGCTTACCTACCACGTCGAACTGGTAGCCATCTAAGGTCATCGAGGCATCTGGGGGAACGGTTACACAATTGCCGCCAATAGCCTCCCTAAGCCCCAGCGGCTTGTCGAGCTTTTTTGCCAGCCATGGCTGGATGGTGAAGTCAGTCTCGGGGTCGAAAGCAACTGGGTAAAGAAACCCAGTAGAGCTGAAAGGAGTGTCGCGAGGGGGGCGGAAGCAAAGCTGAGGGCTGACCTGTTCTACCCCCTCCAACCCGCCTACCTTATCCAGATTCTCCTTAGGCATCCAGAAGCCAATGACTAGGTCGCTGGCAAGCAATGCCCCCTTAGCCAGTGCCGGCTCCCACCCGCGAATGGGCACCATAATAATATCGGCGCCGAGCCTCTCCATCCCTGTCTGCAGCCCACTCACCATACCCCTCAAGACCAGGGTTGAGGATAACATCAAGCCGGCGAGGAGCGTAATAAAGAGCACGATGAGAGCACTTCGGAGCTTCCTCCCCGTGATGCTTCGAGATACCAGGCGCAATAAATTCATATCACACCCCCCTCATCACCTCAGCCGGGTCGGTGCGACTGGCTCTGATAGCTGGGTAGATGAGAGCCGGGAGGCTAACTGTCAGAGCCATCGCCAAACAGGCGAACACATACCCCAGAAGGCTGACCAATGGTGGCATCAATAGTGGCGCCTCGGCGGTGAGCGCCAGAAAGCCCCTAAAGAAGTAGACAAACATCGTGGCCACAATAACCCCGACAATCCCACCCCCCAGGGCTAGGATGAAGCCCTCGGTCAGAAACATACGGAAAATAAAGTTGCGGGTGGCCCCCACCGCTCTCAACATCCCGATTTCCCGTCGGCGCTCAATGACGAGCATGACGAAAATAAGGGCTATAAGCAGTGATGCCAGCACCCAGATGATAAGCATGGCGACCATCAGGGCCCGAAATAGGCCGGATGTCTGGCTTTGGACTGTTCGGGTTAGCTCTATGCTGGTCAGAGTATAGACGTCAGCAAGCTCCTGCGTAATGCGGCGGGCTACATCTTCAACGGGGTAGCCGGGCTGCACTTTGACTTGGATAACAGATATCTTCCCCTCGGGGATCTCTAGCGGTTTCATAGCTTTGGTAATAGACTGCTCAGCCATGAATCGCGCTGTCTCAAAGGTCATAAAAATGGTTGAATCCAGCCCAGTACCAGTGGCGTCCAAGCGGCCTATCAGCTTCAGCTCGGTGCCATAAAGCGTGAGGCTCTCCTCACCGATTATGAACTGACCACCGACAACCTCTCTGAGCCCCAGCGGCCTGTCGAGCTTCTTTACCAGCCATGGTTTAATCGTGAAATCAGTCTCGGGGTCGATGGCAACTATGAAAAGGTCCCACGTGGAGCAACAAGCAGCACCAGTCAGGGATGTGAGGTAAAACTGAGGGCTGACCCGTCCCACCCCCTCCACCCCGGCTACCTTCTCCAGGTTCTCCTTAGGCATCCAGACATAGGAAACCGCCTTACCCTGGAGGAAGGCAACCTCAGCTTTATGCCTCTCTTTTTCGGGCACCACAATCATGTCAGCCCCCATCCTCTCCAGCCCGACGTTGAGGCTATGTTGCATGCTCACAGTCAAAAGGGTGACTGTCAGCAAGAAACCGCTAATCACCACAATGCAGGTGGCTATAATTGCACTTCGGAACTGCCTGCCGCCTATACTCCGAAGCGCCAAATGGATGACGCTCATTGTTATTATGGCAGCACCCCCTTATCAAACATAATGTAGATAATGCAACTAGCTATCCCTAGGCCATACCCGCCTAGTATCAGCCACTCCGCGGTGCTGCTTACCTTCTTTGAATTACCCGAGTTGCCCTCACCTTGGAGGGTACAAGCTCAAAGCCAAGCCTACAGCGCTATCTACCATGATTAGTGAAGCAAGCATATAGATGGCTGGGCGCATATACACGACACAGGGCATCACCGGTTTCATGCAGACGCCGATGCCGAAGAGGGCACCTGTCACCATGATCAAAATGAAGAGCCCGCCGACTATGCCCAGGATGGACAGTATGGTTCTGGCTCCCCTCTCTGTGAAGAACCACAAGCCAATGGCTATAATCACTAGCATGATGCCCAGGGCCATTTCGGCGTTGGCTGTCCACAGGCACTTCATGGGGATGATCTTTCCCGGCATTGGCTCCAAGTAGAAACCATGGGCCCAACAAGCGTAGAATTGCGGCAAGATAGCTACCACCAACGCCGCCACGAACAAAATCACAGCTACAATTCTCATGACTATACCTCCTAAATTTGTAATTTAGACTAATCTATTAAGTCAACATTTTTGTACCTCCCTGCTACCATAGTAAGTGTCAGCAGTATCGGGATTCGACAATCATCAGGGGGGACACTGCCCTTATCGTTCTTGACTTGGGAGTCCACGGCTTGGTGTCCTGATGTCAATTCTTTATGTTTCATTTCATGCTCTGGCGTCGCAAGGAGGCTGTGCCTGCTTACCAGCACGCTTTATCCGGCTTCTCATAGTTACAAAAAAGACTAGAGGCAATATGCCTAGGGCGAGACCGCAATATCCGCAGTTTGCGCAGTTTGTACCACAGCGGGATAGAAGTAGTGGTGCGGATGTACCAGCGATAACGCAATAGCCAAAGAGCATTATGCTAGTTGCTTTCTGTTTCACATTTTTCTTCAAGTTCACCAATATTCCTCGCATGTACTCTAACCTCTTTCGTATTTGAAACAGCTCTTATGACAGACTTTTACACATTCCAGGCACGCGTTGCAGGTGTGGCGGTTTATATCAATCTCCTTGGAATGTCTCTTTATCGCCCATGAGGGACAAACATCCTCGCATTTGTAGCATTCAGTGCAGTTGGTTGGGTCATGCTTTATTTTGTAGGTCAACCCAAGTTTGGAACCAGCGAAGTGGAAGATATTTGATATGACTCCGAGAGGGCAATTATAAAGGCACCAGCCTCTTCCGCCTTGCCAAAAAATCCCGCCCAAAATAAGCCAGGCTCCAATAACCATTATCCCGCCGGAATGCCAGTAAGCAAGCTCCGTTGGATGAAATATCACATTAACAATATTCTGGAACTGGCTTGCGGCGCAATAGCGACAGCATATGCCCGCCACACCTAGGCCAGCTGCGTAAGTTGACAGAACTGCGACCAAGACAAAAGAAGCCAGGAAACCGTATCTAAGTACAGCGGGGTTGATTTTATGACTCAAATTGATCTTGCATTTACGCGGCATCAGTCGACTCAATAATTCAGTGGAACTGCCAACTGGGCACAGCCATCCGCAGAAGAGTGGGCCGAAGAAAAAGGCAACAACGAGCACGGCAATAATAAAGGAAATCATCAAATAGCGACCCTCAAAAATCGCGAAATCACCGCTGAAAATCCAGTCCCAAGGCATCCTGAAACAAACCTTATGAAGGTCAGTGTTAGCACTGCTGCCCATCCAATGATATGCTGCCCTGATGAGTAACGCAGGTGGTGAAACGAAAAGCAAAAAGCCGAAGACAAAAGCCACATATCGCCATTTGTGTCTCCTTAGAGCCACAAGTATTTTCATTTGCCCCTCCTACTTGCTTGAAACTTGAAACTTTACGGGAATGATAGTAAGATCCTCGCCGGTGTCAGCATCAAATATCACCAGACTGCCTTCATACCAGACACTCTGAGCTCTTACTTCGAGGGGGAAGAGGAATAGCCAGTCAATGCCAAGATCACGAATCTGCTCCCCCGGAGCCACCGCCTCCTTGAAAGTCTGGCTTTGCGGGTCCCAGGGAATAGCACCAGCGACTTCCCACGTGATGGGAACGTTAACGTTGGTAAACTTCATTCCAATGCGATGTGGCTTGCTATCAATGTTAATCAACCAGTGAGTGGATAGTCCCTCTAGTCCAGGTTGGAAAATCCGCTTTAAGATCCCTCGTTCGTTCACGTTAATGACAATGGGACGAGTGAAAACCTTTCCCCCATCAGGTTTATCCACTGTCATAGGTCTCACCACGCTCCCGGCGGGAAAAGGTATAAAGAAGTGCACGAGTTCCGTGCGATTTAGAGTGCTTTTGGCGTATGCGCCGGCGCCAACGCTTAGCGCGGCGATAATTAGAACAGTTACAGCCGAGTAGATAAGCCGTTTATATCTCATCCTCTTCCCCTTTCTAGTAATCACCAGTTCTCTTCAAGCTCGGGACACCTGGCTCCGACTCCGGCACACAAGCGCTACTCATCACTAGCCATCCCACCCCCAATATCCTGCTCATGACGACCTTCTTTTTTTAATCAAGCGCCAATAAGGTTCGGAAGCCAGAGAACGATCTGAGGAAATGCAATTAACAGTCCTACACATATTAGCTGAAACACAATGAAAGGTGCACAACCCCGGATAATTTGACCGAAGGTTACCTCAGGAGGAGCAATTGTTCTCAAATAGAACAGGGAATAGCCAAAGGGTGGAGTCAGCCACGCTGTCTGCATCATAACGCAAAAAAGAAGGGCAAACCAGAGGGGGTCCCAACCCATTGTGGCAACGATACCTCCGTATACGGGAATAAGAATATACATTATACCAATAAAGTCAAGGAACATCCCCATTACGAAGATAACAACCAGCATAATCACAAGTAATCCCAGAGGAGGTATGGCTAGCCCCAAAAGTAGGTCGCATACTATCTTCTCGCCGCCTATCCCCAGAAAGACAGTAGCAAAGGCGTTAACCATTATCAAAATCAGCCCAAGCATGCCCATGGTCTCTAGCGTACCAAGACAAGCCCCCTTTAGCATCCGCCAATTAAACTTCCGGTAGCCAGCAGCTATCATTAAGGACATAAAGGCACCTGTGCCCGCAGCCTCGGTTGGAGTAGCTATGCCCAATATAATTACCCCAATCACAGCAAGAACAAGGAGTCCCACAGGAATGACACTTTTAAGCGGACGTAGATAATCCCTTACCGAGAGCCTCTCCTTTGGTAGCAAAGGAGCCAGCCCAGGGCGTATTTGACATCTAACATATAAGAAGATGGCATACAGCCCTGCAAGTAAAAATCCGGGAACAAAAGCAGCAGCGAAGAGCCGACCGACGGATAGGCCGGCTTCGGCGCCATAGAAAATCAGCATAACACTGGGGGGAATGAGTATGCCCAAGGTCCCCCCAGCGGCAACTGTCCCGAGGACCATTTCTTTATTGTAACCTCGCTCAAACATAGGCCGTATGGTGAGAATACCTGCGGTGACTACAGCCGTGGAAACCAACCCGGTGGTCATCCCCATAACGGCGCAGGCCAAGATAGTGCCTATGGCTAGCCCTCCCTTGACGCGGCGCAAATACACGTCTCCGGCTAGGAAGAAATCGTCGGCAACCCCTGTCTTTTCTAACACCCAGCCCATAAAAACAAACAGGGGGATAGCCGAAAGTGTATACTGCATCATTACGGCATTGCAACGGTGGGCAATAAGTGGAAACGCTTGGGGACCCCACCCAATAATCCCAAATATGACGGCAAGACCCCCCAGAACGAAAGCAAGATGTATACCAGATAAAATCCCTATTACGAGGGCGACAAACATTAATATTATAAGAAGCTCAGGGCTCATGTTGACCGTCTCACCACTGAAGCAAAATGACGAATCATCTCAGCACAGCCTTGCAGGAACAGCATGAATGCAGCTAGGGGAATGGCAATTCTAAGTGGCCATGAGGGCGGGAACCACGCGCTAAAAAAATGCTCCCCAAATATTATAGACTTGATAACCAAATTACCTCCATATATCATTAAAACCAAGCAAAAGGGTAGGAAAAAAACTATATAGCCTATTATGATTATGATTTCTTCCCCTCGGGGAGACAAATAGCGCTTAGGAACTATATCTACCCTTATATGTTTGCGAATCCGAAGGACGTAAGCTGCGCACATTAGCATCATCCAAGCGTAGAGAAAGATTTCTATGTCCTTACACCATACCTGAACCTCCCCATATATATATCGCGTCCCTACGTCGTAGGTGGTCACCAATACTGCGGCGACCACGACAACTCCCATGAGCTTCTGCATATCACTGATGCTATCAATAATGCTTAAAAATTTATTGATTTTATCACCCTCCACAAGCTAACCCTGTCCTCAGTGAATTCACCGAGGACAGGGTTAGCTTTCTCCAACTTCAATCCGTGTACCAGTCAGGCTTCGGATAACCCGGCGGCCAAAATATTACCTCGTCTTGGCCCTGCTCATGATAAAATCGTGACCCCTGGGTTTGGCCGAACCTCATCATCTTTAGCTTAAAACTTAGCAGGCTTTCATAGACCTCTGCGTAGGCGGGGAGTTTATTGTAGTACTCTTCGTGAAGTTTCGCCGCCCCGGCCTTCCAGTGCTCCATGTCATGATCAGACCATGTATTTATTTCTATGCCATACTCTGCGAGGTGAATCATGGCTTCCGCATCCAAAACCTGCCCACTCAAGGTCTGATCCAAGTTAAAGCTTCGTATCCCGAGTTCCAGAATCTGCTGAAGGTCGTCTGGTAGCGCGTTATACGCCTCTACCCCGATAATGAAATCCCCCGTTTGTGCCGGCCCCCCCCAAATTCCGGGGACAAGCAGATGGGTACAATACTCGTGCCACTTCGCTTCCCAGCACGCGCTTGGTACCGTCCACTCACAGGCGTCAAGCAGCCCTCTCGCCAATGACTCTTGTATCTCCTCGGGGACGACCGGGTCATAGGTAGATACATATCCGGCGTCTGCAACTGCTGCTTCGGTAAAGACGTATAGAGCTGGGCACGACCTGAACCGCCTGCCTTTGAAGTCGTCCAGCGAATAGGCTGGGAATGTAGTCAACATTCCCATGTCAGAACCAAGCCACCAAGCAGGACGGTAGAGGATATTCATTGGGTTATACCATTTGTTAAGTATCTCTAAGCCGTCGTCCTCATACCACCACGCCATAGACTCTATTATGTCATGCAACATCCATGGGCTACCTACCAGAGCTCTATGGGCGTCTCCATATTCTGCCGTTTTGCCTACCCACCAGCAGGTCCAACCTTGACCCATTTCTATTACACCATCCCGCACGGCTTCCCACATCATGGAGCCCGAGGTTATTGACCCAGCGCTATACGGCGTAATGATAAATCGTCCACCACTTGCTCTCTCAATCCTGTCGCAAAAGCGCTCGAGGGCATGATATTCGGGCATTATGCTTGTAGTTTGGGACTGACACCTCCAGTTAATCACCACTGCTTCTGGTGGCGGTGTCGGCGCCGGGGCAGGGGCTGGCACAGGTGCTGGCGCCGGGGCAGGGGCTGGCGCAGGTGCCGGGGCAGGTGCTGGCGCCGGTGCCGGGGCTGGGGGAGCTGGGGCTGGGCAGCCAATAGCAACCAAGCTCACAGCTAACAACAATGCCAGCGGAATTAATAACATTTTCTTTTTCATTGATTTATCTCCTTTAGACTTTAGATTGCCGACCACTCACGACTATCTTATACTCTCATACGCACCACCTCCCTTTTACCCAAATTAGTTGGCGCAGGCACACGATAATTATTCACTACTTTCCACTTATTAAACGCTTGGCCAACCTGACAGCGGATGCAGCATCAGGCGCAAAACCATCCGCTCCATACTCATCGGCAAACTGCTGGTTCAACACGGCTCCGCCGACCATTACTTTCACTTTATCCCTTAGTCCACTCTCAATTAAGGCAGCAACTACATCCTTCATATGAGGCATGGTGGTAGTTAGAAGCGCTGACATACCTATTATGTCCGGGCTTTCTTCCTTTACTGCCGCGACGAATTCTTCTGCCGGGACATCAGTACCCAGGCTAGAAACCTTAAAGCCGCCACCTTCCAGCATCGTGCTGACCAGATTTTGGCCTATATCATGCACATCACCTTCCACCGTACCCATAACTACCTTTCCTGCCGCTTTCACCTCGGATTTGGCTAAAAGAGGCCTCAATAGCTCTAGCGCCCCCTTCATCGCTTCCGCAGAGAGGAGCATCTCTGGGATGAATTTTTTACCTACTTCGTATTCCTTACCCACCACCTCCATTGCTGGAATAAGTCCCTCTTTCAAGATTTTTTCGGCCTCCAGCGACTCACCAATCGCCTTTTGGATCAACTCCTTCGCCTTGTCCCCATCCATGTTTATGATGCTCTCTTTAATATCTTCTACGATGCCCATGGACACTCCTTTGAATACATTACTGAGCCTTCAGGCTCTCTACTAGACGAATGTTCCATACTTTCTTGCTGAATAGGTAATCGTATCTATATTGACGAAGGGAGATTTCGCTGGTGGAAAGCAGTTGGTACCCAAAATACTCCGAAGACCGCTATCCTCAACCACTTTTATTACCTCCTTGGCTTCAGCCTCTACCTCGTCTGGTGTGCTCTGGTTCAAAGTTGAGGCATAGGGCACAGGTGTTCTCCCGTCGGTGGTACTTGGCATTGCCGCACCAATGTTACCATTTATGGCCTTTACCCGTGCCTTCCCGGCTTTGTTTTGTTCAATAATCTTATCAACACAGAGCTGTATATCCATCGTTCCCGGGAAATAGCCGTCGGCCTGGTTCTGAGCAACTAAGTCCATTCTATCATGCCAATTCCCGCATGGGTGGAATATTATAGGCACGCCCGTCTCCCTCCTGATAGCCTCAATAAACTTCCTCTCCATGGGCTGAGTCAACTTCTCGTAGGCTTCGCGAGATATGCAATCACGCGAAGACACAGGGTCGTTGACCCACACCAGATTTGCTCCAGCCTCCACCTCAGCTTTTACCATTTCCAGCCATGATGGAAGGGCAAGCTCCATCATCTCTTGCGCCCATTCAGGATCCTTAGCGATTATGAGAAACCATTCTGTGAAGCCGGTGAGGCAGGCACAGGTTCTTGATGGGCAACTCCCCCACGTCGCTATTGGTACTAGCTGTTTCCCTCCTCCCCTCTTTATCAGTTCTTCCTTGAGCTGCCTTATAACATGGAGGACTTTGGGCATGTTACCATCTTTTCTGGGGTCGACTTCCCAGCTTATCTTCTTCATGTCTTCTTTTGTTCTTATGGCAGGTTCCTTAATCATTGGGGCGTCATCTTGGGGATATTTCAGCTTTGTCCCCAGGAATTCTTCCACAGGACCCATCATGTTATAATCGATTACGCAGTCATACTGGAACCTTTCCTGGCCTAATATCTGAGCCTTGACCCACAGATCAGGGTCCTCCCAAGCTTGAAGCCAAGTTATGCCCAGATAGTCCAGGGGAGCGTATCGCGGATAGATGTTCACTGGAACCCTATCAGCCTTTTCTCCATTAAGAGCCGCCATCATTCTTTCCATTGGTGTCATTTCCGTTACACCGTCATACATATACACTTTCTGTTACCCCCTCTTTTTATTTTAATGGTTAGAATTCCTTTTCTCACCTTGGCTACTGCTAAACTATCCAGAAGCCTCAGTTAAATCATCAAGCTCACCCCCCCCTCTTGCCATAAGTTTAGCCTAGATTTTCACTCTTATGAGTGAGATTTTGTCCATGTTAATTGGCAGGCGGGATGCCACTTGCCCGATTATACCCAGGGCTGCAACGGGAGGGGCACCAGCTCCAGTCCGTTCGCCCTGGTCTCCCCTGGCAGAGCCCGCCTACACTCGGTAAAAACAAAGGGCTCAAAGATACACCCACACTTGGGGTCTCTGAGCCCTGTTGCTTGACTTATCTTAAGGATTAGTTTAGAATAACAATAACTGAAAGTCATTCCCGACTTATTACCTCAGAAAGACCTGTCGCCACAGGTCTTTTCTATTTAACCTTCTTTTCTTCTCTCTCGGTCTTCTCCTCTATTGCTTCCTCAAGCCATTCCGCCAACCTCTTGTCGCTGCTGGCTGCTCTTACACGAGCTTTCCTTATAATGCTCGGCTTCATCTTGATACTGACTGACTTTCTAACCTCATCGTCCATGTAAGTTTCCAACAACTGTCAAAGGGAATACTATTCCATAAAGTAGCACAAGTCTCCATCTTTGTCAAGGGGTTGCTCACTAAATCTTACCAAATCTATTTAATTCACATCAGAGCACACAACTACTACCTTTGCCTCTTTCCCTCTTCTGTGGTATCATTAGCCAATTTTTATTTCAAAAGGAGACAAGCTAATTCAAGAAAAGTCAGGAAAACAAGAAAAGTCAGAAAAAATTGAACGGATATTCTACACCTTTCAAGAAACCCAGGAGTTTTTGAATGTTAGCCATGAGACACTCTATAGGCTTATGAAGCAGGGGCTTCTTTCTCACAAGATTGGCAGGAAACGGGTCTTCTTAAAAAAAGACCTCATTCGATGGATAGAGGAGCACT
>JAUXAP010000015.1 GCA_030619865.1 Dehalococcoidia bacterium
CGTACCTGACTCAATATCACGAATTAGAAAGATAAATGGTCGGTCAATGATAACCTCAACTGGCTCACCCGGCATCGCGGTCAATTCCATTACCACTGCTGTGGCCGCTGCCGCTTCTGTGCCTGCCTCATCTACTGAGACGAAAGCCTTGTGCAGCACTTCACCTATGAACAGATCCGGGTTGCCGGTCATACCAGAGAAGTCAGCGCTAGCGGAGAAGGCAACTGGCATACCCATGGCGGTGAGTGTCTTCTTCAGGCCAAAGCTAGACTCGAATTCAAACTTCGGCATCGTCAAGACGACTTCCCGTGTGTTCAGGTTCTTCACAATGTCGTCCACTCGTTGAGCATTAAGAGACTCCTCAAATAGCTCAAACTGGCCGGTTTGGGGCAGCAATACTAACATGGAGAGTTCGCGGCCATCATAAGACAATTCGACTACCTGATAGCCGTCTCCCTCTGCATAACCGAATGATTCAGTTTGTCTCATCATGGGAACGGTTATCTTATCCCCATTGAGTAGATGAAAGGCACCATTAGAGGTGTCATCCTCCTCAAAAGGATATTGCCAGGCAGCATTGAAGTAGATGGCATTGGTTAGGACGAGCCGTGTTAGCTCATCAATAGCGCCCTGTGGAATCAGGTCCTTTATCCGCTCTTCTGTTTGGTCACTGACCCACTTATTAATGGTGATTCGAGACTGCTCCGGAGCTTTCATGAAATCGAGAATCCTTAGTCCAGCCCCGTAGTTCTCAGCCAAAAGGTCAAGAAACTCCGAGAGGAACTCATAGTCCTTCTGGCCCCAGATGGCATTGACAATATACAGTCGGAAGCCCTCCCCGTCTTTCCCCTTGGCACCTTGGCCTCGACGCCCAAGCTCAAGGTCTAGACTATTGAATGTCGGGTGCAGCTGATTCTGTGGGAGGTCAAAGTGAAGAGTATTCGCCATCTGACTCTCTGTCTCACTGCGGGCACCGGCGTAAGTCATCGCCAGAGCCAAAGAGATGCTGTACGGTGAGTAAAAGAGGTTGCCATCAGTTTCCCTTAGTGCTTGGTACAGGCCGAAGGTAAAGGCACTGTTACCATCAACCAGAGTTGCCAGATCAGCTTGAGTGGCAACTGGCGAAGTCACCCGTCGCTTATCTGATTGAAGCACCTCACCCGATACCTGTTTAGTACAAGCCACAAGTCCGAATAGCATGATTGCGATTAGCAAGAAAAGTAATGCCTTCTTCATTTGAATTGCCTCCTACAGTGATTCATTGTTACCGCTGGTGCCATCACTATATATAATAACGGTAAAAGCTGATTTTGGTTAGGTTGTTCTAGAATAATTCCGGTCAACAATGATTAAATACAATATTACAACATAGATGATAGATGCAACAAACCGCGCATTCGAAACAAGCGTCATTACAGCGAACAGATAAGCCGCGGCTCAACGCCCGGGGATCATTATGTTGCGGGAACCCCCTTAGGCCAAAAAGCATCAATGAGTTCTGGATAGTATTTTGATACGTAAGCCGCTACTATCTGAAGAACCGTCTTCTCTGCCTCCTCTAAGCTCGTTGCTTTGAGTTCCTCCGGTATGACTAGGCCATCGTTGACTACAACAAGGCTATCGAGCTCGACCCCAACTACTCCACTGCCTACAACAACAGGGGTTACTGCTACAACAAGAAGGGGCAGTACGACCTGGCCATCGCTGACTGCAACAGGGCCATCGAACTTGATCCCAACAGCGCTGCCCCCTACAAAAACAGGGGCATTGCCTACAAAGAACAGGGCAAGAAAGCCGAGGCTATAGCTGACTTCGAGAAGTGCTTAGCTATAACCGACAATCCCGAGTGGATCGCATTGTGCAGGGAGAATATTGAAGAACTCTCCCAATGATAAGAGTTCGTTCTCATCATATTCTGGACTCACCATCTTCTGAACTGGCGACTGCTACTTAGGTTTGCCCACCGAGAGAGCACAGAAGTAACATTTAGCCAGAATGTTTAGAATAGAAGTGATAATCTGTGACCCAGACTAAAAGAAAAGCCGGTCCCTCTTTCTAAAGAAATAGCCTATCGTTAGCCCAAATGCCAGACCGCCGAGATGAGCCTGCCACGCCACATTTGGGAAGAAAGAAATTATTAGGAAGCCTCCAATAACTGCTGCCCAGAGGGGTAGCGGGACTGGTATAGGGAATACGAAGACCCTTAGCTTTGGCCTCATTACTACCAGTGCTCCTCCCACGGCAAAAACAGCTCCTGAAGCACCAATAGCTATAGAAAGAGGCGGCCCTAAAAGTACGTATAAGATACTCCCCAGTATGCCCCCTATGAAGTAAACCGTGAGGAATTTCCTCTCTCCAATCAATGTGCATAGGTATCTGCCAAAAAAGTAGAGGGTAACCGTATTGGCCAGGATATGCCCTATGCTCCCGTGTAGGAAGATGCTGGTTATTATCGTCCAAGGTCTGTCTAGTACGCCCGCTGGTATTAACCCGAGAAACAAAACAACTGTGGGTACTAGAAGGGCAACTATAAAAAGTAGTAAGTTTAACCCTATTAAGACCCATATAGAGGTCGATTTAAACCCTCGATAACTCCTATACATCATTTTGTCCAAAGCTCTATTTGAGCAAAGGCCCAGCTGTTATCTGAGAAGTCTGCTTTCTCTGCTGTTCCTTATGATAACCTCGAATACTGGATATAGCAATAAAGGCTTCTAAGTCTTCGGTTTACGAGGGCAAATCACACAAAACATCTTATTGTTGGATACCAAATAGCCATTTTGTGGCTGGTAGACCGCAAGTCTACCTAAAAGGTCTACCTTTGATTCAACAGGGTCTACCTTGGTCTACCTTATAGATGTTACCTAGCCATGTTTGACGTTGCCCTCGTCACATATTCATCGGCCAGAGCGGTATAGCTCAATAGTTGATTCCGCGCCACAGGCACATGTGGCTTTTGACCAGTTCTGTTCTCTAATCCTCCCTGGACTGGCAAGAGCACAGGTAGACTTTGAGGTAAACTCGGTAAGTCTACCATATAGGGGGCGGATAGCGCGCTTGACTAGGCTGGTCTACCAAAAGGGAGTTGGTGATGAGCTGTAGACGATAGTGTAGCCTACTGTGTGGGTGTATAAGCCGTTAGCATCTACTTGAGGCGATTGTGTGTTTAGAGCGGAGCTACGGTCTTCAGCGATTGAAGGCCGGGACTTAAGCCACACCGCGAGTAAAAGTAGTAATAGGAGCCACCCTTTACTTATTGAAGACTTGGGAGAAGTTTCAGGTCTACCTTTGGCGTCACTACGGTAAACCAGTAGACTATCTTTCGGCATACGATTTTGGTTAAGGGGTAGACCATCGACGTCGTTAGTTTTCTCCAGAAGTAGACGTTTCTTTAGAGAGGTGGCCGGGAGAGGTTCACTAATGGAGGCTGTTCTGTCTGCCTTGCCACTACTATTGAGATAGTCCTGTACCAGACGCCTTAAGAGCCCGGACTTTGTCTCGCCTTGTTGCTCTGCCATTGCCGTAAAACTGTCTACCTCTTCCGCCTTCAATTTAGTGCTTAATACCTTCATAATTACCTCCTTTGTATTCTTGAGTTATTCGTTCAATTGCTTTAACTAAAGTTTCGAAGGGAATCTAGCTGCGGATTTTACTAAAGCCACTATAGTTAAATGTCACGACACACGTCCCAAAAAATGTAAAACGCTAATCTAAATCTTGGGCACCCCTTTCCTAGCTTTCTTTGCCTTGACTACCGTTACCTCATTGTATCGCCTCTTGCACGTCTCTTTACTGATATAATCCCCTGTCCTTATGGTGTATTCTCTCGCAACCTTGTACCAGCCAAAATGTCGGGTTTCTCTAAAGTGCAAAATTAGTGCAAAATCCACTGAAAACCTCGGCCTGCCCACTGATACCTTTTTCTCAATCATCTCATTTCCTCCTGTGGATGTCGTTTGTACCTGAGCTTTTCCTCCCCGGTGGCAAGGTAAACCCAAAGGGAACAGCTCTGAGATATTTGCGGTTGCGTTGCAAGCTACGAGAACATTGAGCACCTGATTACGGTAGCTGATTAATACCCAAGGATGAAAAGTGTCGCTTATCTATATTAGCTGCGCCTGGGTGGCTGGCATCTTTTTTGGGGCGAAGTTTAATCTGCCCTTAGCCTTCATCTTTATCGGGCTTATCCCTCTCCCACTGCTCTTCTTCCGCAAACACAGCAAAGTAATAATCTTATCCAGTCTATGCATCATTGCCCTCTTCGGCGGCACCCTCTGCTTTCAATCAAGCCTGCCCACTATTGACGAGTATTCCCTCCAGTTTTACAACGACCAGGAAACCGTAGAAATCAAGGGGATGATAGACAGAGACCCTGATGCTAGAGATAAAATCACTCACCTTCGCTTATCAGCTACAGCAGTAAAACTAGATAAAGAGTGGCAAGAGGTATCAGGAACGGCTCTACTATTTGCGCCCAGATACCCTACCTATAACTACGGTGACGTGCTCCAAGTAACTGGAAAACTGGAGACACCACCCCAGCTTGACGACTTTGATTATAAGGGTTATCTAGCCCACCAGGGAATCTATTCCACCATGCGCTACCCTAAAATAGAAGTTTTGGAAAGGGGGAAGGGTTTTAAGCCGCTGGAGTGGGTTTACTCACTAAGAAACGACCTGTCCCAGACCCTGGCTAAAGTTTTGCCCGAGCCCCAGGCATCACTAACCCAGGGTATTATTCTAGGTAAACGTGGTAATATTCCCTCGCCGGTCAAAGAAGCTTTCTCAGACACCGGCACTGCTCACTTACTGGCTATCTCCGGTCTCCACCTCAGTATTGTGGCTGGTATCTTGATTAGCCTCGGTATATGGCTCTTTGGCAAGAAGCACTACACCTACGTCTGGCTAGCAATGGTTGCCATCTGGCTTTACGCCTTACTCACTGGCATGCACCCACCGGTAATCAGAGCGGCAATTATGGTTAGCCTATTCCTCACCGCGGAACTTTTGGGCAGACAAAGGAGTGCCATCACCTCACTAGCCTTTGCCGCTGCCATAATGGTAGGCATAGACCCTCAAATCCTGTGGACTGTTTCCTTCCAGTTGAGCTTCCTAGCTATGGCTGGTCTAATCTTCATCTTCCCGCTCATACAATCTCTAGGTAGAAAAGCGGTTAATGCCACACTAGGTGAAGAAGGGGCAGCAGTATCTGTGGCTAACTTTATCACTGACGGCTTCAGTGTAACCCTGGGAGCAATCATAGCTGTCTGGCCGATTATTGCCTACTACTTTGGCATTGTTTCATTTGTTGGTCCTCTAGCCACCTTCCTTGCCCTGCCAGCACTGCCCGGCATTATTATCACCGGAGCTTTAGCGGCAGGCATAGGACTTATTGCCCTACCCGTCGCCCAGGTTATAGGCTGGTCAGCCTGGTTATTTGCATCATACATGCTGTTAGTGGTCAATGGTTTCGCCGCTCTCCCTATATCATCCATTGAGATAGGCCCGGTTAACACTACCCTGATATGGGTTTACTATCCAGCACTTGTTCTCATCATCTGGCTCACCAGCAATAGGAAGAAGCTGGCTAACCTAGTGCCTAAAGCTACCAATTTTGCTTCCAACCTGCCGAAGAAATGGGTTATCCCACCGCTACTGGTGGTAGCTATTCTGGTATCGGTGGCGGCAGCCATTATGCCTGATGATAACCTTCGTGTAAGTTTCCTTGATGTTGGCCAGGGAGACGCTATCCTGATTCAGAAGGGAAATCAGCAGGTTCTTGTTGACGGTGGTCCCAACCCACAGGCGATAAGCCTGGAATTGGGCAAGAAGATGCCTTTCTGGGACAGAACCATTGATTTAGTAATATTGACCCACCCCAGTGCTGACCATGTTACCGGTCTGGTAGAAGTTCTCCACAGATACAAGGTCGAGCGAGTGCTTTATCCTGATTTGGATTTTAAGTCTAATATATATGATGAGTGGCTCAGGTTAGTTAAGGAAAAGAATATTACCTACACCGTAGCCCGAGCCGGACAGCAGATTGATTTAGGTAGAGTAGTAATAGAGGTGCTCAATCCCCAAGTACCTCTTTTAACTAACACCCAATCCGATATAGATAATAATGGTATGGTATTGCGCCTGAGTATGGGTGAGGTAAGCTTCCTGCTCACCGCCGACATGATGTGGGAGGCAGAATTTGAGCTTATTGCCCGTAGAGCTAACCTAACCAGTACTGTACTCAAGGTTGCCCACCACGGCTCAAATACTTCCACCACTCCCGAGTTTCTGGCAGTGGTTAACCCCCAGCTAGCCATTATATCAGTAGGCGAGGACAACCCCCATGGGCACCCCACCACTGAGGTGATGACCCGGCTTGAAGAGAGAATAAAATCAGAAAAAATATATCGCACCGATGACCACGGCACGGTAGAATTTATCACTAATGGAGAGAAGTTATGGGTAAGGGTGGGAAGATGAGCTAGATTTATCAAAAATTACCGGCTAGTGTAAAATAGGCTTAGAATAATGTGTTGTATTAACATATTTCCCTAGCGAAAGGAGGACCATCCATGTATGATTTACTAATTAAAGGCGGAAGAGTGATTGACCCACTACAGAATCTTGATGATACTTTGGATGTCGCCATAATCGGTGACAAGATTGCCGCTATCACTGAAGACATTCCACGACAACAGAGTCAAAAAGTAATCGACACCAGAGGCAAAATTGTGACACCTGGTATTATTGACCTGCATTGCCACGTTGCTGGCAGTCTTATTACGATGAGTGTTGACCCCGATACTGCCGGTGTTAAACAAGGTGTAACTACCGTGGTAGACGCTGGAAGCACCGGCGAGGCTATCTTCAACGGTTTCCCTAGATATGTCATCCCCTCATCTCGTACCAGAGTATTTTGTTTCCTCCACATTAGTTCTCAGGGGCACAGCGTAAGGCCTGAGTTAAGGGACTGGCAAGAGATTAACCTTGATGCGACCATAGCTACCATCGAGGCTCACCGTGATGTAATCAAAGGGGTCAAAATACGCTTACTGGGTAACATCGTTGCCAGCAGCGGGGTTGAAGTGGTGGATATGGTTAAGAAGACGGCCAAAAAGCTTGGCCTACCCATCATGGTGCATATAGGGGACTACTATGAAAAGATATCACCGACGTTAACTCAGGAATTCCTTCCCTTAATGGAGCGGGGCGATATACTGACCCATGTTTTCACCGCTAAGAGAGGGAGCATCTTGCGTCCCGACGGCACGATATTGCCTGAGTTGAGGGAGGCGATGGAGAGGGGAGTGGTTCTGGATATTGCCCACGGCAGGCGTAATCTTAGCTATGATGTAGTCAGAAAGTGTATGGATCAGGGTATCTCACCCACTACTCTTAGTTCGGACCTTACCGCCATGAGCTTGAGTCACCCTGTCTACGGCATGACGGTGACAATGACCAAATTTCTGGCACTAGGATTTAGCATACGCCAGGTAATAGAGATGTCGACGGCTAATCCAGCACGCGCTATCGGCGAAGAAAAACGTATTGGTAGCCTTAAGCCTGAGATGGAGGCCGATGTCTCTATCCTTGAATTCCTGCCTGGTAAGTGGAAATTAGAGGACGCTGAGCAACAGACGATAGAAATTGATAGGTTGATTGCACCGAGTGTAACAGTAAAGGCCGGGCAAGTTATTCCCGCAGAGCCAGTGGCGAAGCCGCAGCCAATAAATTAAGGGAAAGATTTGGTGGGCATACGGTATATTTCTGTCTGCGCATATATAGGAATAAAGTAAGCAAACAACAATTGAGGTAATGACCCGGCTTGAAGAGAGCATAGACTCAGAAAAAATATATCGCGCCGATGACCACGGCACGGTAGAATTTATCACTAATGGAGAGAAGTTATGGGTGAGGGTGGAGAGATGAAAGAGGAAACGAGGAAATGGATAAAAGTGAGAAAGTAAGATATAGTTAAGGCAAGAATTTAGTAATTGAAAAGGAGGAATTATGAAGATACTTCGACTGATTGCCTCATCGGCCGTCGTACTCGGACTCTTCACCGCAATCTTCGCTGGAGTACCCTGGTACGTCTCCAGCTATCCCGGGTTGCCCTTGTGGCTCCAGGTTGCAATCTACGCCGTTATAGGTGGTATCCTGCTGGTGCTACTAACGGTAGCCGTTGAACAGCGGAAAAGCAGGGCTACAGAGCAGGAGCTCCCACCCGTTAATTCGCAGTCTCAGGTGTTGCTTCAGAATACGGCAGAAGTCCCGGGTCGCGAGGTTACCGAGAATTTGGGCTTGGTCAGGGGGCATACTATCTTTGCTATTTGGCTGGGGAGAGACCTTTCCGCCCTGGTACGACTGATTCTTGGTGGCGAGCTGATTGAGTATACAGACATGATGGGACGGGCACGCATAGTGGCAACTAATCGGATGATAGCCCAGGCTGAGAAGCTGGGGGCTGACGCTATCATTAACGTCCGTTTCATGACTACCAGTGTCATCGCCAGCGCCGCTGAGCTTTTAGCCTACGGCACAGCTGTCAAACTCAAGTAAGCCGCTTCATAACCTCTGCTTGAGTTAGCCCGTCAATAGCTATGAGTTTGTTACGACTGGTATGACCTTTAATGATGCTCAAGCTGCTTCTGCCGACACCTAATATTTCGCTGAGAAAGGCTATTAATTCCTTATTGGCTTTACCTTTGATTGGTGGTGCCGACACCTTCACCTGCCACACTCCATCATTGAAGCCCACCACTTCATTCCTTGTAGAGTTGGGGGAAACTCGCACTGAGATAAACACGGCTACCTAAATCCTCACTTAATCAGCTTAAACTCGTTCACGTCCACCAGTCCCAGGTCAGTTAGCCTGAGTTCGGGGATTACCGGTAGAGCCAGAAAGGAAAGGGTGGCGAATGGTGCAAGGAGTGCTGTGCCTAAATTCATAGCCAGTCGCTCCAACTTCTCCAATTTACTCACCACCACCTCCAACGGTTCATCGGACAGCAGCCCGGCAATTGGCAATGCTAAGCTGGCTAATACCTTACCGTCAGCAGCTACCACCAGACCACCCTGCAATCGCTCAATCTCTTTAATAGCAGTAAATATATCTTCATCATTAGTGCCAACAGCGATGATATTATGAGAATCGTGGGCAATAGACGAAGCTAGGGCTCCCCTCTTTAAGCCCAACCCCATAACCAGTCCCAAGCCAATATTACCTGTAGCTTTATGTCTCTCCACCACCGCCAGCTTCAGAATGTCCCTGTTAATATCAGAGATAACAACTCCATTGGCAACCTTGACCCTCTCCAATCTTTTTCTAGTGATTATCTGACCGGGAACAAGTTCAATGACCGGCTCAGTTTCCCCCGAAGCTGGGAGTCTTAATGCCTCTATATTGAAGGGTTTAATATTCACGGTGTTGGTTAGCCCTTCGCTACTGGGTCTATATACGGGAAATAGCGGCTTCCCTTCTTTAGCTACCAGGCGACCACGATAGAAGACCATATCTATCTTTAGGTCAGACAACTCACTAATGGCAATCAGATTAGCTAAATAGCCGGGAGCTACTGCTCCCAGCCTATCCAGCCTGAAATATTCCGCAGTATTGATAGTAGCCATTTGAATAGCTCTCACCGGATCAAGCCCGCTGCGAATTGCCTTGCGCACCACGGCATCAATATCACCATCCCTAAGCAGGTCAACACAACTGCGGTCGTCAACCACAAAGAAGCACCTTTTATAGGTCTTATCAGTAACCAGAGGCAGTAAGGCATCCAGGTTTTTCTCCGATGAGCCCTCTCTAATCATGACATACATGCCCTGCCTTAGTTTCTCTCTAGCCTCATCCAGAGAAACAGATTCGTGGTCAGAATGAATGCCAGCGGTAATGTAGGCAGTAAGGTCTTTACCGGTAACGCCGGGGGCATGCCCATCAACGACCTTGCCCTGAGCGAGATCAATCTTACGCAGCACATCAGCATCAGCATTAATCACGCCGGGGAAATTCATCACCTCACCCAGCCCGATACAGTCCTTCAGCTTTAGAAGTTGACGAATAGCCTGAGAATCAAGGTTAGCTCCTGAGGTCTCAAGATGGGTAGCCGGTACACAGGAAGGAGCCATTAAGAAAAGCTCAAGAGGTAAACGGCGGGCACAATTCAATACATACCTTATACCATCCAGACCACAAACATTGGCTATTTCGTGGAGGTCGGTAACCAGAGCCAGAGTGCCTCGTGATACTACTGCCTGGGCATACTGCCCGATATCAAGCATAGAGCTTTCCAGATGTGTATGCCCGTTGATAAGACCGGGAGCTAGGTATTTACCCCCCAAATCCAGCACCTGCTTTGCCTGATGATAATCCCCTACTCCGGCAATTCTATCCCCACAAATAGCTACATTACCCGGTTCAACCTCACCGGTAAAAACATTCACTACCCTGGCATTCGCCAAAACTAGGTCGGCAGGAAGCTCCCCTTTGGCCACCGAGATTAAATCAGCCAGTTTCATTTGTTACTCGTCCTCCAGGTAACATATATCAGGGAGATTACGAAACTTCTCATCCCAATCCAAACCATAACCAACCACAAACTTATCCGGAACAGTGAACCCCAGATAGTCAATAGTAACTGGAATCTTTCGCCGGGAAGGCTTATCAGTTAGAGCACAAAGCTTCAATGAGGCGGGCTGCTTCTTTTGTAGATAATCAAGGAGGAAGGTAATAGTGAGTCCGGTATCTACTATGTCCTCGATTACTAATACATCCCTCCCTTTAATTGGAGTACGAAGACCCTGCACCACCTTAATCTTTCCCGCACTTGCTCTCCCCCGACCATAGCTTGATAATCTGATAAACTCCACCTCCAGGGGGAAGTTAAGAAGTCGAATAAGGTCAGCCATAAACATAAAAGAACCCTTAAGAATGCCTATGAGAAGGGGGTTCTTGTCTTGATAATCTTTACTGATTCTGACAGCCAGCTGACTAACAGTGGCTTCTATCTCCTGTCTGGTGAAAAGAATACGGGGTTTAGCTTCAGAATACATATCTACGCTGTGATTATAGCCTTTGTATCTCACTCTGTCCAACAAAGGCCACTTGGGCTAGCTCACAATGTGGCTAAAGTCTTGCAAACTACTATGGAGGAGATATTTATTTTTGACGATTAGCGTTCAAAAAGGGCACCAGCCACCGCCATATTACCTAGCGATTCCAGTACCCTTGTTTCATCATTTTCACCTCCTTTTAAAGAAGAAGGCGAAGATGGTTAAGTTTATTTTACATGTTGGGGTTGAGTATAGTCTATTCCCTACCGAGATATTTCTTTATTTCATCTGCCAGGTAGACCATAGCCTCCTTGTTAGCGGATTCGGCAATTATTAACCTCTCGGGATACTGTTGGGCAATACCATCAATAAGAACCGTATTGTGACCTGAAAGTTCAAGGATTGTTTCCCAATACGTTTCGTCTCCGCCGTATGGATTAGTCCTCGTGTTGGACGACGCACGCACGTGGAGAACATCTGAAAAGGGGATAATACGCCGTCTACCGAACAAGATGAATTTCTTCCCTGTCATGATGCTCTTTGTGGGCTTGTCTATTATTATATTGCCTACTACCATACGCTGTGAGGCTAATTCCCTGCCTCCTATTCTTAATGTTGTTAGGTAACCTTGTGCTCGTAGTTCTTCTATCATCCGTTTGACTGTTTGGCGTGTCGCTTCGTCTGGCGGACCTAGACTACTAAGATAGTGCCCAAGGTTCGCTATGGCGTCAGATTTCCTACCTAGTGATGCGTAGACAATGCCCCGAAGGTAGTAGCCAAAATCGTCAGTTGGGTCTACCCGCAGGTCTACCCTAATCAGCCGGTCAACGAAGGGGATGAGTAAAACAAAGCGTGGACCATCAAGAACTGCAGCCAATCTCCTGAAGCGGAAAACGACCCCATGCTCATGCTGGCGAACAAATCTTGGTGAAAGTATGAGAACTATGAGCGCGACTAAAACCCAAACAATCATGCCAATAGCAGTTGGGCTCATTTGTCTACCTCCTTATCTGTCAACTTGACAAACTGCGAAGTAAAACCAAAAAGGGCACCAAACACCGCTATATTACTTAGCAGTTCCAGTACCCCTTTTGACTCTCCTCATCTTCACCAACCCACCTCTACTATTGCTCTAAAGGAAAGTGCCTACTCTCACTTCGGTTTTGTTTCAGTTTTTGGTTGTGTTCTAGCTCCTGGTTGCGTTCGAGTTAGCGCTTCTCCAAGTCCCAGAACATTAATCAGCCTTGATTGGTCAGATACAACTAGCTTGGTATTATCTTGCAGAGAGGCCTGAGTCACTTCAAGTTGTTTAAGTAACTGTGCGTTGCCAACAAAGAACTTGTCGCCTGCCGTTGATATGTTCTCTATCGCCTTAGCCTCCCCTTCTGCCCTCAGTATAGCTGCCTGCTTGTCACCTTCAGCTACCAGTATCTCATTCTGTTTATCCCCCTCAGCCTCCAGTATCTGTTTCTCCCGGTAGGCCTCTGCTTCCAGGATGGTAGCCCTCTTCTCCCTTTCCGCTTTCATCTGCTTGCTCATAGCCTCAGAGATATCGCCGGGTGGCAAGATCTCCTTGACCTCTACCCTGGTCACCCTTACCCCCCACTTATCGGTGGCCTCATCAAGGGTATCCCTCAGCGCAGCATTGATGCGTTCCCTTGAGGTCAATGTCTCATCGAGGCTCATGTCACCGATTACATTTCTAAGGTTAGTCTGCGCCAGCTTGCTGATGGCAGCATAGAAGTTGGCGACTTCGTATTTGACAGCCTTGGCTTCGGTCACATAGTAGTAGACCACGGCATCTACAGTTACGGTGACATTGTCCTTGGTGATGACCGGCTGAGGCTGTATATCGATGACAGTTTCCCGCATGTCTACTCTATACCTCAGGGTATCCATAAAAGGCACGATAAACCTGAGCCCCGGGTCCAGGGTTTCTTTATACCTGCCAAACCTCTCTACAAGGCCCTTCTCGGCCTGGTGAATGACGGTCGCCGACTTAGCGAGCATGATCACTGCCAGTACCAGGACGACTATTAGGACTATAATTCCTGCACCCATTTTCAATTACCTCCTTTGATTTTCTCGACGATTAAAGTAACGCCACTAACACTAGCGACAACTATTTCTTCTCCTTTTTTGATGTCCTCTTCTGCCCTGGCTCTCCACTGCTCATTGCCAACCTTAACCAAACCGTCAGTATTTTTGGCGATACTTTTCAGCACAATTCCCTGTCTGCCAATGATGGCATCGATGTTCGTTTTTGCTTTTTTTACCGCAGTCCACCTATGGACATATCTTCTACCGAGAGCTACATAGGCTATACAGATTACGCTGGTGACGATGACTGTCAGCAGCCAGGAATCAAACGGCCAGGCCACCAATCCTCCTAGAACGAAAGCAGAGCCTATGAATACTAAGTCAAGGCCGGTCTCCACACCAACGACGAGTTCCAGCAAGACAAGCAAGAGACCCGTTATTACGAATACGAGCCACAACCACAAATCTGGAAATCCCACTGCTAGGCTATTTCCCATTAATTGTACCTCCTCAGGACTATACCTATTACATGTTGGGACTTGAGTTTAGTCCTCCCCTATGTGTTTGTCAATACCTCAAAATAGACATGAACCCCTGTCCGTGCGGAATGTGGTTACGGGTTTAGAGGGGGGTGGTGTTAGCGAGGGGTATGTTACCCTGCCTGTGTGTCATACTATATACGATTACGTTTCTTTCTGTAAGTTGGCTCGCTAAGTCCTCCTATTACCCAAAAGCCAATACTCCGGGGATAATAAAGTTGATACCAGGTATTATCATAAGTACCCCCAGCCAAGATGGTTGATCGCAGGCTTCAGCTATTGCCATCCAAATGGCAATATAAGCAACTATGTTTACTAACGGAATTAGTAGGAGAATAATCCACCAGCCAGACTTGCCAGCAACCTTACACATGGTGTAGATATTGACGATAGGTATCCAGGCTAACCATGCATTTGGTGTAATGGTCTTATCGGCTATAGTGTAAAGGCACAATGCCATCCAGAAATATGCCGCCAACTCCAGAACAACAAACAAGGGTGACATCTTCCACCTCCTCTTCTTTCTTATTCAAAAATCAAAAAGGGCACCAGCCACCACTGCATAAGTTGCGATTCCCTCCTATTTCAGGGTGAAGGTGGCAGACCCCGTGCCCGTTGCATCGGATAGCTTATCTTCAACTGTAAACTCAAACCTATATCGTCCTGCCACGTCGTCTACCTCGCTGGTATACCAACAATAGAACCAAGCAAAGTTTGGAGGTTCGTCAAGAGCCGTTTCATGGGCTTCCGCGATATTCATCAAATGTGCCATTCTATCACCACCAGGCCCATATAGTTTCAAATCACTAAACTTTGTCCAACACTCGAACTTACCCTGGACTCCCTTTATTGTAAACCCAAGCACCTCGAAATAGAGCCACACGGTGTCTCCATGGTCAAAAGTTGCATCAAGCTGAACCGTGTACTCTCCATTCTCGGTATTAATATCAGAGCACAACTCAACTCGTCGAATGCTCAGTTGCGGTGAGTGCTCCTCCTCCTGCGGTGTGCCACAGCAGACCACTAACAAACACGCCAACAACGTTGTACCCACTGCAAACCATCTTCTTGTCATGCGTCACTCCATTTCCATCAAAATCAAAAAGGGCACCAGCTACCGCTATATCATCTAACCCTTCAAGTCCCCTCTTTTTTCCCTTCCTCAATACGTCGTTCCAAGCTCTACTTGATTCTTGCCAGTCTCGCTTCTCAGCTCGTTGACTCCTTCTGGCTTTCCCTATCATACCTTTCTTGGTAGCCTTTTATCGTCTTATGAATGTAATACCATGCGTATAGGTAGATAACTAGACCCACTATGCCAAAGGCGAAGTGAAGCTGCACCCCAAGCACATAAAGAACGACAATAGGTATTATTATCAACATCTTTTTCCCCACGCGGTTATAGACGTACCCTATCAACCAGCCAAAAATGAATAACCCTATTGCGCACACTATGTCACAAGTCTTTAAGGAAATACGCTCCTTGGCTTTCCAAACATCGTAACTCAATTTTACCTCCTTTGCTGGGTGTCATCCAGAAGCCCGACATATGCCCTGACAGTTCGTCCAATATGCCTCAAATCAAGATGGCACCAGCTATCGCTATATTAATTAGCGGTTTCAGTGCCCTTCACACGGTTCATTTTCCTAAACCAATACTATAATAGTTCTGTTTTAGTGGTTATTCATATACGAATTAAAGTTTATTCATCCTCGATGTGATTGTCAATAGCCCAAGTGAAGGATGAACCCCTGTCCGTGTGGAATGTAGTTACAACTCTCACCGCCGTTTGGTAGCACTTCCCTTAGGCGTAACCACTATGTGAGGAACACCGGTTACCGGGTGCGGCTCCACCTTAACCGCGGCTGAAAAGACTTCCTTTATTCTATCCTCAGTTAAAACTTGAGCTGGAGTTCCGTCAGTTGAAACCCTGCCCTCTTTAAGCAGGACCAATCGGCCAAAGTAAAGAGACGCCAGGTTAAGGTCGTGCATAGCGGCGATAACAGTAAGTCCCTCTTCAGCATTAAGCCTTCTTACCAGCTCCAGAATTTCTACCTGATGGGTAATATCCAGATGCACTGTTGGCTCATCGAGGAGCAACAGTTTAGGTTGTTGAGCCAATGCCATAGCCAGAATAACCTTCTGCCGCTCCCCGCCGCTCAGTTCATCAAAACGACGTTCCCTCAGTTCAGCGATGCCCACCAGCTCCAGAGCATTGGTGACTAATTGTCTATCAACTGCACTCTCCCCAGCGAAGGCCTTAAGAAAAGGAATTCGCCCCAACGTTACCACCTCAGCCACAGTAAAAGAAAAGGGAATGTGAAATTGCTGCGGCACTACAGCCATGGTGCGGGCTATAGACTTTCGACTCAACCGGCTTAAGTTAGAGCCATCCAGCCTAATCTCTCCCTGACTGGGTTTCAGAACACCAGTGGCTAACTTAATCAGCGTGGTCTTGCCTGAGCCATTAGGACCAAGCAAGGCTACCATCTCACCAGCCTCAATAGAAAGGTTAATATTATGCAAAACCAACCCGTCAAAATACGAGAAGTAAACCTGCTTAATTTGTAAGTCCATCATTAGAAAGCATACTCCCTTCGACTACGCCTTAACAGGTAAAGAAAGAACGGGGCGCCAATAATAGCAGTAACAACACCTACCGGGATTGGTACCGGAGCCAGGAGGATGCGAGCCAGGAGGTCGGCGATAACGACAAAGATGGCACCAGCTAATGCCGAAGCTGGTAGCAGAAGCCGATGGTCTGGTCCCAGAGTCAGACGAACAGCGTGAGGCACTACCAGTCCGACAAAACCAACCAGCCCGCTGATAGAGACTGCAGCCGCGGTAAGCAGGGAGCCTAACGCCAGGATGAGTATTTTATCCCGCTCAACCTCAATACCTAAATAAGCAGCACCCTCTTCTCCCAGAGAAAAGGCATTCAAATGGAAGGCAAAAAATCGGGCTCCAATGATACCACCGATGACCAGCGGGGCAATAACCACTATCTGCCCCCAGCCGGTTACTGATATCTGACCCATAAGAAACAAATATACCGAACGAAGGTTTAAACCCAGCCTGTCACTTACTGACATCATAAAAGATATGACTGCCGCTAGTAGAGCACTGACGACAAATCCAGCCAGCAGCATACTTATGAGGGGTGTCTTGCCACCCACTCGTGCCAAATTATAGACTAAAGTCACTGTAACCAAGGCCCCAATAAAGGCAGCCATCGGCACCAAGCCAAAGCCAAGAAAAGTTAGATTTATAGGTAGTATCATGGCTATAGTTGCCCCCAGAGCAGCGCCAGCCGAGGTCCCAATGATATAAGGGTCAGCCATGGGATTACGCAGTAAACCCTGAAAAAGCACCCCAGCGGTAGCTAAAGCTGCCCCCACCAGAGCAGCACCTACTACCCCAGGCAGCCTAATCTGGAAAATGATGGTTTCATCCACTGCCCTCCAAGTAGAGGGAAAATCAAAAATGGCTACCTTATTCAGAACCATTTTCAATATATCGGGTAAAGAAATGGTTACCACTCCAAAGGCACTAGCCAGAAGCAACGCGACAACCAAACCCCCACCTAATAGAAACAAAATCAAAACTAGTCGATTTCTGTGCCTCATTTTAATAAGCACCTTTACAAACCTTACTTAACAGCTAAACAACATATTCGATAAACCAGCTTCAGGTTAAAGCTATGCTTAACCAGTGATACAAGAAAAATCCCCTCGTCGGCAGAACAAGGGGATTTCTACAATTAGTAGTTGTCCCTACCCCCCTTCTCCGCGGAGGTAACAAGGAACAAGGGCTGGAGTTCTGACTCCCAAGGGTCATAACCCTCAGTTACAGCAGGCGGGACTGTGCCGGATTTCCACCGGGCTTGCCTTCCATTTAAGCCTTCACTTACGCTCAGGCACCCTTGTCACTATTTATTTAATTTTTAGTAGCCTATCAAAAAGATAACTAAAAGTCAACCTCCTGTTAATCGCTCAACCGTTATTTTTACTCTAGGCTTTTAACCATATAGTCTCCCTGGGAACTATAGTCAAATTCGGAACGATAGTATTCTTTGGCTCCAGTTCCACTCAAGACTACCATCCGCCGCACTTGAAACTCATTAGCAGCAATTCTCTCAGCTTCCCTGAGCAATGCTTTGCCTAAACCCTTATGCTGGACTGCGGCTGGGTCTCGCTGCTTTAGAGAAACCTCAGGACCATATATATGTAACTCCCTTATCAGGGCTAAGTTTCCTTTATTCTCCTGCTCCAGCCTAGCTATAGGTTTGGATTGAATCCTCATCCGTAATAAGCCAAATAGTGTTTCATTCTCATCCTCAAAGGATAGGAAAATCTCCTTACCACCTGAAGCTTCATAATCCATTCTCACCAGCTGGGGCTCGCCTATCTCCCAGCCATCCCGTGACCGGTGACCATATTCCCGGCATCTGATGCATTTGCATTCAATGGCTTGCTGTCTCATCCGCTGTTTAACTATATCCCGCAGTGAATCCTTTAAACCACCGACAATAAATTTGGACGGGATGTCACGCAGCACCCTAGAGATTCTGACATACTTGGGCACTATGGACTTGATATCAACAATTAAGTTAATCATAGTATCATCATCATACGGCTGATAAAGCTCATCCCTATACCATTTTTCCAGCTCTGTGCCTTCCACTACCATAGTGGGGTATAGCTTCAAGCCATCGGGCTTAAAGCGAGCATCACTAAATAGTCTTTTGGATAGCTCTAAATCTTTCTCCGGGGTTAAGCCAGGTAGCCCCGGCATCCAGTGGTAGTGCACCTTAAAGCCATGCTCCTTGAGCAATGTAGTGGCGTTGACTACATCTTCCACCTTCTGCCCTCTTCTCACCAGCCGGTAGATTTCATCGTCTAAAGTCTGAACCCCAAGCTCTACCCTGGTGGTACCAAACTCGAGCATCCTGTCTATCTCCTCCTGCTGACACCAGTCAGGTCTGGTCTCTATGCACAGCCCAGTGCAGCGGTGCTTAGCCGTTTCGTTAAGTCGTTTCGCCTCCGCCAGAGTAGCCGATTCCTCACCATTCAGGGCATCAAAGCAATCCTTGATAAACTGGTATTGATAATCCCGGGGGTATGCCAGAAAGGTGCCACCCATTACTATCAGCTCAACCTTATCTGTAGGGTGCCCCATTTCGGATAGAATTTTCAGCCTCAGCTTAATCTGCTTCTTGGCATCATAGCCACATCGCCTCGCCCGTAATACTGCCGGCGACTCCGGGGTGTAGCTCTGGGGTGTAGCCGGGTAGGTGGGACAATATATACATTGCCCCGGGCATTTCATAGGCTGGGTCATAACCGCTACCGGGGTAACCCCTGATATTGTCCTGGCAAATTTTTTCATAGTATCTCCACAAATAGTTTAGCAGATTCAGGCTTACGGCAACAATTAAAAATTATTTCCCCTTACGAGACCTAATTTATCTTTCTATAGCTATATCAGCAATTAAGGTATAATAGTTCCAATTAGGTAAAATTTGAGGAACAACTAACATGGAAAAGCCCCACCTTTCAAAAAGGCCTAAAGTCTTTTATGGCTACTGGATAGTGGTCGCCACTTTTTTATGCCTTCTCGTCGTTTCAGGGTGTGGCTTTTTTGCCTTTAGCCTATTTGTTAAACCACTTGAGGCAGACTTGGGCTGGGACAGAGGTGGGATAATGGTTGCCTTCACCATTTATGTCTTAGTTAGGGGTGTAGCTTCGGTCTTTACTGGGCGAATGATTGACCGCCATGAAGCCAAGAAAGTCATCACCACAGGGGCTATTATAGTGGGGCTTGGCTTTATCCTGCTAAGTCAAATGAGCAACCTTGGGCATTTTTACGTTAGTTATGCCGTTATTGGTGTCGGAATGGCGGCAATGGGTCACGTCCCGTTAAGTGCTATAGTTTCAAATTGGTTTAAAAAACGGAGAGGCACAGCTATAGGCATAATGTCAGCCGGCATAGGTGCCGGTGGGTTTACCTTGGCGCCACTTATTGGCGGCTACCTTATCCCTAACTTTGGCTGGAGAGACTCCTATTTAATCCTAGCTGGATTTACATGGGTGCTCATTATCCCTTTAGCTTTATTTGTGATAAAGACAAGACCAGCCGACATTGGGCTTTACCCTGATGGCAGGCAAATCCCTGAGACAGTGGCAATGACCGAAGCCTCGTCCTTAACCTCCAAGGGGGTAACTCTAAAAATGGCGCTAGCCACGTCGAGCTTCTGGTTAATTGCTATTGCTTTCTTAGCAAGCGGTTTCAGTCAGGTTGGTATTATCCAGAGTCAGGTCCCCCATATTGAAGATATTGGTTTTCCGGCAGTTATAGCAGCTGGTGTTCTTGGCATTCTTGGTGTGTTTAGCCTGGTTAGTAAATTTGCCTTCGGCTGGCTTTGCGACCGAATGCCGGCAAAATACGCTTGCGCTATTGGCTTTGTCCTTCAGATGACGAGCATAATAATATTGATGAATATCAAAGCGGCATCACCTCAGGCACTAGTATGGTTATACGCCACCACGGTAGGATTGGCTGCCGGTAGCTGGCTGCCGACACTATCAATGCTCATAAGCACTAACTTTGGACTGGCAGCCTACGGCGCTATCTTTGGTGCGGTAAACTTGGCGATGAACATTGGTGATGCTACCGGCCCCCTTATGGCAGGGTATATGTATACTAATACAGGCACTTATCACCAGGCCTTTATCATCTTCCTTGCCTTATACGTAATAGCCATGCCAGCTATCTTGGCGGTGCGCCGCCCTAAATCACTTCAGAATCTCAAAGGAGAATAAAGGGGAATAAGTGACAGCAAATATTTTTAATCAAATAGCCCAAAGCTGGTATAACTTCAGGCACTGGTCTATATTCCGTAATGAACTGGAAGCACTGGCACAGCGGTGGCAGAAGGGCAAGTTACTTAATATTGGCTGTGCCCACGGGCCCGACTTTCTACCCTTCAAACAGAGCTTTAACTTATATGGCGTGGACATTTCCACTGAGATGCTTAAGTTCGCCCGAAAGTACTCCCAAAAATTCAACTTTGCGGTAAGCCTGACGCTGGCTGACGCTAGTCAACTTCCCTATTCCGATGAAACCTTTGACTGGGCGATATCAGTAGCTACCTACCACCACATAAAGGGCCAAGAGAAAAGGCAAGTAGCGCTAAACGAACTGAGACGAGTATTAAAGCCGGGTGGTGAAGCCTTCATCACCGTGTGGAACCACTGGCAACCTAGGTTCTGGTTTAGTGGCAAGGAGGTAACTGTGCCCTGGCGGACAAAGGGTAAGACCCTGCACCGTTATTATTATTTGTTCTCTTACCATGAATTGGAGAAGTTGGCAAAGCAGGCCGGCTTTAAGGTACTGAAATCCTCCCCCGAAAGCTCCTACCGCCTCCCAATAAAGTTTTTCTCCCGGAATATATGCCTGTTAGCGAAGAAGGGTGATTAGAACGAAATTTAGCAAATCTCTTGTTATATTATAGCCGCACC
>JAUXAP010000027.1 GCA_030619865.1 Dehalococcoidia bacterium
TATTAGAATTGAGCGGGAAGCAGGGGGACTATGATAAAGGTATCAGGTATTTAACTAAAACCGGAGTGAGGATTCAATCGCTTAGCCAGGATGTTATTCGCAATGAAGAAAGGTGCACTCACTGTGGTGCTTGCATAACTATTTGTCCTACCGGTGCTTTTGAGCTTGAGCCCTTAACCAGGTGGGTTAATTTTCATGATGAAAAATGTTTGGCTTGCGGACTGTGTATAAAGGCTTGCCCCCCGAGAGCAATGGAGCTACATTTTTAGGCAATGTATGAGCCGAGAACCTATCGGCATTGGATTAACTATAAGGACTTAATCTCTTTTAACATAGTAGTAAAGGAGACTGATTTATATATTTGTGCCTCGACCAACCTGAAAAGAAAAGCTTATAGATTAGTATTGAAGTATCGTGACAAACTGGAAGGGTATATTGGGCAGCACCCTACCTTCTTAACCTCTCTCGAACCGCTCCCCGTTGATGAGGATGCTCCGCATATTGTAAAGGCAATGGCAGAGGCAGCAGCAAGAGTTGGGATTGGTCCCATGGCTTCAGTAGCCGGGGCTATAGCTGAGTTTGTTGGTAATGAGCTACTAGCCTTCTCACCCGAGATAATTGTGGAAAACGGAGGTGATATCTACCTAAAAAGCTCGGAGAAAAGAATAGTGGGGGTTTATGCCGGCAAATCGTCTTTGAGCGGCAAAATTGGTCTAGAAATCAATGGAGAGGATACGCCACTAGGAATTTGCACCTCTTCGGGAACGGTAGGGCATTCCCTGAGTTACGGGAAGGCTGATGCCGTCATAGTGCTTTCTAAATCAGCTACTCTGGCTGATGCCGCGGCCACTGCTATTGGCAACTTGATTAAGCAACCGGGTGACATCCCGAACGGAATTGAGTTTGCTAAAGGCATTGAGGGATTAAGGGGATTATTAATCATTAAAGATGATAATATGGGGGTCTGGGGTGAGGTAAAAATCTGCCCAACGAACTAAAAATCGTCTGAAAAAAGAGCGATTGATAAGGTGACAATCAAGATTATCTAGAGTGGATAAATAGAGTGGATAAATAGAGTGGTAAAACAAAGGGATTGGAGGTGATTAGAAGGTATGCTGACCACAGATGAATTGGAAAGGTATGACAGGCAAATAATAATCAGGGAATTTGGGGAAGAGGGACAAGAAAGACCTCAATTGTGAGCATTGTAGTCATTTAATAGGGGGAGAGTAGAAAATGAGCATAAAGATAAATATTCCTTCGTATATGCAATCTTTTACCAATAACATGAAAGCAGTTGAAGTAAACGGAAGCACAGTTGATGAGTGTCTCAACCATTTGGTTAAACAGTTCCCGGGGATGAAGAAACAGCTTTTCAGTAGAGGGGATAATTTATTCGAATATATTATCATTTCTGTTAATGGAGAGAGTGCCTACCCAGAGCAGCTAGCTAAACCAGTTAAAGATGGAGATGAGCTTAATATATTACTTTTAATTGGTGGTGGGTAAGGCTATAAAAAGAGGTTTAGAAATGGCAAAGCGACGTGTAATGTTCACCTTCTCCCCAGAGGTAATTACCGAACCAATTATCTATAATCTCGGTCAGCAATTCAGGCTAAAAACCAATATTCGCCGGGCTGATTTGGCAGAAGACAGGGGCTGGATAGTATTAGAACTGGATGGGAAAGAGGAGGATATTGAAGCTGGAATTACCTGGGTTACCTCCAAGGGAGTAAGGGTTGCCCCGAGTATTGATGCCACCGAAATTTAACTAACTATATAAAGTGACGTCTCATTTTTGTCTCTGATTGAACTCATTACATAGAATGCCCATCATCAAGTCGTCATGGTACTCTCCCCTAGTAAAGACGTGGTGACGGAGGATTCCCTCTTGGGTAAAGCCGCATTTCTGGTAGCATTTCAAGGCTCTGGGGTTGTAGCTTTCGACACGCAAGTAAACCCGGTGGAGACCTAACTCATTAAATAGGTAGTCTAGGAAAGCTATCATCGCGTCAGTGCCATAGCCTCTTCCCCAGTACTCCTTTTCGCCGATCTGCATACCGACCTCGGTTCTTTGATGCTTTGTTTCCAGATACTCATAGTGGATCCGGCCGATAGGGGCACCTTCTTCGTTCTCAATTATGAACTGTTTACTAAAGCGACCGGCCGTTTCTTGTAATTTAGCAAACCATTGCTCAACCTCAGCTAGCGACTGGGTACTACATGGCTCAGCCCAAAACCACATCACTTCCTCGTCATTCAGCCATTCCCAGAGTTTTGCCAAGTCGCTTTTCTCCAAAGCACGTAATCGTACCTTTTTCCCTACTATCATTGTTATACTCCTTGCTAACCTGACTAAATTCGGTTTAACCCTGGTGCCACAGGTCTATCGGCCGCCTTATTCCTCTTGGCTGGAAAGGAAGCGTCACCTTTTGGCCAGTAGCAGCAGAGTGGTATGCAGCCAGTATTATTTCCAGCACTGCACGTCCATCCTCTCCACACTCACTAGGTTCTAAATCTTCGCGGATACATTCGATAAAATAGGCTATTTCCTGAGGATATCCTCGTTCCCAAATCCAGTCATAACCGGAGAATGGCCGTTCTTCGTTCCTTCTGCCTATCCCTTTCTCCGTGAAGCACTGCAGCCCAATTCCCCCAACGAGGTCAGCGTGGATAACCCCCTCAGTGCCCAGGATTTCGGCTCGACTTTGAATTGACTCCCCCAACACCCAGCCACTTTCGACTAATGCTGTTTTACCCTGCTCAAACTCCATGATGATAATGGTGTCATCTTCTAGCTCAGAGTCATTATCATGCCGATGGGTGTTTAGCTGTGCGTAAACGCTTGTTACTGGCTGCTTATCCATGACCCACCGGCAGACCTCGATGGCGTGGCAGGCTGTGTCTATCAAGGCACCACCTCCTGCCTGCGCTTTATCCCAGGTTCTGGCCAAGGTGGGTCCACCTAACTTTTCAATAACCATAACGCTATAGATCTCCCCAATGTGACCAGCATCTGCCGACTGTTTGGCTAGCACAAACTTCGGAGCGAAACAGAGATGCTCACAATAACAGAGTTTAACGCCCTGTCTATGGCAGGTGTCAATCATTAAGGTTGCCTCCTCTAGGCTCAGGCAAAGCGGTTTTTCGCAGATAATGTGCTTGCCAGCGTGGGCTGCTGCCACTGCCATCTCAGCATGAAGGTAATTGGGCGCTGCAATATGCACGACCGAAATGTCGTCGCGGCTGATAAGCTCATGCCAGTCTACGTGACAGTCAGGCATGTCATAGCGGTCAGCAAAGTAACTGAGGTGGTGTTGGTCATTGTCGGCTACGGCACGGAGTTCAACACTGGGCAAGCGTTGGAAGCACTTAGCCCGCTCAGAACCAATTGAGCCAGCACCTATTAGACCAATCCCTAACGTGTCCTTGACATCGCTCTTCATAAGTTTCTCCCCTCAGTTTCTTGTGTATGACCTTTTATAGTAATTCGTGGACGTTTGTTTTTATCTTGATAATGGCATCAGCTATGTCATCCATGTCCTGCTTCTTGCCTAGCAGCATCGGGTGGTGGAGGTATATAGCCTCGTGATATGCTACGCGCTCAGCCACCGGGCAAGAGACCTGTTTCGGGTCAAATTCCTCTCCGTAGCGTCTTCGCGCTTCAGGGTATTGACTAGCCTTCAAAGCGAACAAGGGGCTTCGGTGCGCAAGGAAGTTGTAAGACTCGCAGGGGATACCCTCAGCGATAAGCGCCTCTACAAATCTGTCGCGAAGCAAACCCTTAAGCTCCTCTGAGCTGTAGCGGAAAAGGTACTCATAGTGTGCTACTCTGGTTGCTCTTGGGTCACGAACAAGGGGTCGAACCCCGCCAATCTCTTCAAGTCGCCGTGACAGATATGCTGCATTCTCCTCCCGCAGGCGTGTCTGGTCATCAAGTCGCTCCAGCTGGGCTAGAAGCACAGCCGCCTGAAACTCTGTCATTCGGTAGTTCCATCCCAACATCCAGCCATCAAAGCTGTCATAGCCGGGCTCCTTACGCCCGCAGTTCACCAGAGACTGACAGCGCTGAGCTAATTCTGTTTGGTTGGTCAGAATAATACCCCCCTCGCCTGAAGTCATTACCTTACTTGACTGGAAACTAAAACAGCCTATGTCCCCGATTGAGCCAACCCCCTTGCCCCTCCAGCGGCCTCCATGCATACGTGCACAGTCTTCGATCACCGCCAGGTTGTGCTGCTCTGCGATTTGACCTATCCTATCCATATCGGCAATGCCCATGGCTAGATGAACTGGAATAACGGCTCTGGTGCGGTCAGTAACAGCACCAGCGAGAGCATCTGGGTCCATACAGTAAGTATTGGGGTCAATATCGGCGAAAACTGGCACTGCGTTAAGGTAGACGACGGCAAGGGCAGTCGCCACCCAGGTATACGCTGGCACGACCACCTCATCACCAGCCTCTATGCCCGCCGCTCTCAAGGCAACTTCTAGAGCAGCCGCCCCGTTCACTACACAAATTCCGAATCTTGCATCTTGAAAGGCGGCGAAGCGCTCTTCAAATTCTGTTGCTTTGGTGTTGGGGAATGGCATCCCTCCCCAGTTGCCTGACCTCAACACCTGTTCCAAGGCATTTAGCTCTCTATCGTCGAACTGTGGCCATGACGGAAACGGCTTTTTTCTGACGCAATCACCACCGGTAATAGCTAGCTTTCCTATATATACCTCCTGGCTTCCCTTTTACAATAATTTTTTCCTTGGATTTTCCGTATCAACTACTGTGTCTATATTAAAACTTCTGCTCACTAGCTGTCAAGGTACCTAACAAGGCAAAAACCAGTTCCAGGCAGACCAGTAGTCCTGCATCCGAGATGATCCTGACGCCGTGGAACTGCAGCCTCAGCCGCTAATAGATACCTGAGTTATTCCTTTAGCCTGCGTGACTTTAACCATTTTTGCTTCTGGTTAAGCCGTATCTGCTCATCTGTAGGTTTGTAATTTGACAGGAAGTTATCTTTGAACGAGTTAAAGGTGCCATTCTGAATGGCACTTCTTACTTTACGCATTAGATTGCTAATGAAGTTTAGATTATGAATAGTAGCTAATCTATAGGCTAATAGCTCATCACAACCAAATAGGTGATGCAGGTAAGCTGCTGAAAAAGTGCGGCAGGTATAGCAATCACAATCAGGGTCAATAGGCTGGTCCATCTGGTGATAGGCAGTATTTCCAATATTATGTCTGCCTTGCCAGGTGAAGAAAGCACCATTTCGGGCTAGGCGAGTAGGCAAAGCACTGTCAAATATATCAACCCCTCTAGCTATACCCTCTACTAAATCCTCTGGGGAGCCTATCCCCATAAGGTATCGCGGCTTATTTTGTGGTAATGAAGCTATTGTTTCTTCGGTCATGGCTAGAGTTACCTTTTTAGGTTCACCAAGGCTCAAGCCACCAATAGCATAACCAGAGAATCCTAGCGAGGTAAGGTATTCAGCCGACTGATGCCGAAGTTGAGGGAAGATACCCCCTTGCACAATAGCGTATAGAGCCTGGTCACTGCGCCTTTGAGCCTTCAGGCATCTCTCCGCCCATTGATGTGTTCTACTCATTGCCCGGCTTACTTTTTCAAAGCTATCATCATAGGCCGGGCATTCATCCAAAGCCATAATAATATCGGCGCCAAGAGCCTCCTGAAACTGAATAACTAACTCAGGGGTAATAAGGTGCTGGCTCCCATCAATATGGGAACGGAATATAACTCCGTCATCCCTGACCTGGCGTAGTGAGGCTAAGCTAAATATTTGATAGCCGCCGCTGTCAGTAAGAATAGCTCGGTCCCAAGCCATGAATTTATGTAACCCCCCCATCTTTTCAATTGTGGCAATGCCTGGCCTGAGGTAGAGGTGATAGGTATTAGCCAATACCATTGCTATCCCAATATCTTTAACATCTTCCGGGGTCAGTGTTTTAACCGCACCCTGGCTGCCTACGGGTAAAAATACTGGCGTAGCTACTGCGCCGTGTGGTGTGAGCAACTCTCCCGCCCGAGCTTTACTATACGGGCAAGTTTGTATCAGGTGAAAGTGATTAAGATTATCTATCAGCCCTATCCCCTTATCCCCTCCCATTTATATCAAGGGGGGTTGCGGTTTTTTGAAGTGTCATCGCCCCTTCAGACTTCTCTGCCATGGCTAGTTATTTATCCTAAGTCAAATCTTTTAAACGGTGTTGCAGTAATCTTCTCACAATAGCCAAGATTACAGCAAACAACAGAACAGAAATAACTATCTGATACGACCAGCCATCACTAACAATACCGAGGGCTGTAGCTACTGCCGGCGTATGCTCAGTGTTAGTAATTGTCATCAGAAAAATGCACAAGCCTACCGCTAAAGCATAGCCAAGCACAGTTATTAATCTCCAATCTGCAGATAATTCACTTAAAGGACCAGCAAAAAAGATATAATAAAGAAGAGCGCCACTGATTAACCCAACGATGTGCCCTCCCACTAACTTTCTTGGTTGCGCTGTAGCTGAGCGTGGCATAGTGAAAACAATAAATGCGCTCCCCCCTAACGAGGTAGCAATGATAATATGGGGTAAAACTTCAAAATAAAAGATTGCCATTATCACCACTACGGCAAGCAGGCTTTGCAGGAGATAATGTTTAGGGTCTCGTATAAACGCCTTGTCAATTAAATTCATGGTTCTTACCTCCTTCCTGCTAGTCCAGCCGTCAGGAAATCTGTGCGGTTAAACTAAGTGGGGAAGAGGGCTGGTGGGAGTAGTTGAGTGTAACTTCCAACTAATGTTTCTCATCCAAATATCCTTGCAATATAAGGGCGGCAGCGATGGCATCATACTTGGCTTTGCTCTTAGTTTTCTTGGTATTAGCGGCTCGCATCAAGCGTTTAGCCGATACCGTTGTCAACCGCTCATCCCTGAACTCTACAGGAACTTCAGTGTGGCTACATAGCTTCTGGGTAAAGGCCTTTACCTTCTCAGTCTGCTTGCCCAAGCTACCATCCATTGAACGTGGTAAGCCTACTATTACTTGCTTAACCTGTTGCTGGCTAATAATATCAGTAACAGCCTCCACATCCGCTATATCATCTTTGCAGTTAATAATAGTAAGCGGACTGGCCAACTTACCCTCGGGGTCGCTGAGAGCCACCCCAATCCTCTTATCTCCAATATCAAGTCCTAAGCTACGCGTTATATCTACCTCCAGACTATATTAAGCTCTTCACCAAGCGGAGGGCTTCACCTATTTTATCTCTATACTTACCACCTGCCTGACCTAATCTGGCACTACCACCCCCCCCCCCCCCCGTTAACCAATCCCACAGCATTTAGAATTAACCCGCCATATTACCACTGGCGACCAAAAAGGGGGTTACTTCCCCGCTAAAAGCAGGGGTTTGATGAAAAGTATGGGGATGTGGTCCGGGTAGTGAAAATTAGCGAGCCGGTTGTCAGCGCTGAGCTGTGTGGTGGCACCCATGTTACTTCAACCGGAGAGATAGGCTTCCTTCAAATTATCAGCGAAAGTAGCAT
>JAUXAP010000007.1 GCA_030619865.1 Dehalococcoidia bacterium
ACATATTTCTGGTTTCTCTCCTCGCCAGCACAGCAGAGGTCATAGAAATTCTGAACTATCTCCTGGTTTATGTGTTTAAAATTTTGAGCTAAACTGGAACCCGTTTTCCTAAACCGTTCATTGTCAATTAGAAACACGGCGTCAGCATATTGACTTACCGTGTTGAGACAGGTAGCAGTGTTCATTACTGCGTAAGAAGTGTTCCCCTTCTCTTCGAATGCAAATGGAAGCACTACCATAGCGTAAATAGGTTTCGCCACCCTCTCTTTAAGTTCTTTTATTGTCCAGCCGATGGTCCCAGAGCCGGTGCCTCCCCCTCCGCTAGCTACGGTCATAATGGCATCGGTCTCATGGAACTTTTGAGACTTTAAAATAGTATCAGTGACCACTGCATGACTGTCTTTGATAATTTCGGCGGCGGTAGCATTTATTTTTCCTACTCCGTGACCAAAGGTACTCATAGTGCCGACCAGGATTCTATGGTTCTTGTCACCTGGAATATGTTTGAAACCACCTAAATCTGCTTCATCAGTATTAATTGCGAAAGCATCAGTCAGAATTTCAATCCGCCGGTTAAAAAGCGACTTGGCATAATTGTTTATGGCGTAAAACTCGTCAGCAATATTGCAGCCACATTGCCCAAAACCTACCACTACTAGTTTCATTTTTCACCTCCTGATGAATTTTTAAACTGTTTAGGTTTACCTCAAATTTGACTCGGTGATTAATCTTTCGAAACAGTATACATGATCAATAATAAAAATTCCAGTTTCTATTCGGTTTTTATACCTATACACCATTTATTGTACCTCAGGTGAATTCATTGTAAATAGAGAGATAGTACTATATACATAGTACTACGGAGAAGGAAAAGCATGGAATTCAACAAGAGGGCGGCTTCTCTAGCCAACCCTGAAGGTCTAACAGGCTCCAGAATCAATTATAACAATTAGCCTGCACTAGATAAGATCTATTTCACATGAACCGCTAAGGTAGTAACGTAGGGCTTCATATATAACTAATCATTCATATTTACACTCTATTGACACTTTATGTAGCTGACCTAACTTTGCCAAGGATCTCTTTTAAGTGAACAAAATGACGTTCCGCTCAGTGTTAATATTGACAAATTACCTCTGTCAGGTATAACTTTAGAGAAGAGGTATCTGATGCCAAAGTGTCCTAATTGCGGTCTGAAAGCTGAGATAACAAGGGATTGGGCCTGCCGATGGTGTGGCTATCCATTGATATCGAGGTATTATACCAAGGAGAAAGTAAAAAGAGAGGCTGAAGAGGCCAAGAAGGCTAGAAAGGAAACAGAGAAGGCCAGAAAGGAAGCTGAGGAAGCCGAAAAGCAGGCTAGGAAGGAAGCCAACAAACTGGCCAAGGAGAAGACAAAAAGAGAGGCTGAAGAAGCCAAGAAGGCTAGAGAAGAAATTGGCGCAGAGACCTATTATGAGAAAGAAGTTAAGCTAGTGTTACCGTCGCTAGTAAGTTTTGAGCGATTAAGGCAACTTGAGAAACACATAGAACGGGTTGAGAACCTGAAAATAGTATGGACTGCGGGGTCCGAGGACGAAGGCGAAATAATCGCTGTATTATTACAGAAACCATTGAATTTGATTGCCATCCTCAGCGAAATGCCTATGGTACAAGAGGTTCATAAAAAGGGGGAAACTATTGTGCTAATGCTAAAGACTCCCGTAGGCAATTCCGAAGATTACTGAATCGTCCCCCTTAAAAGACGTTCGTACCATTTTCGATGTTCTTTTCAAGCAACTTCCAAATATTTTGCAATTGCATCCTTTTCCCTCTGGAGTAGTTGAAAGCTTGATAAAAAGAAAACCAAAGAGAACTAGACATAAAAAAGTGGCAGCGGAGGGATTTGAACCCACGACCAAAGGCTTATGAGTCCTCTGCTCTACCACTGAGCTACGCTGCCGGCAGGCAAAATATAGCATAATCCAAAATACGCTGTCAATTCCAGGAAATACAGGGGAAATTGGTAGTCAAGGAATGATTAGGGTTGTAGAAGAGCAAGGAACGCTACCTTCCTCGCTTTTCATAGTCAGGACACCAAGTGGCGTTAGGACGCGCCGGATTGTGGCATGCCCCACGCCAATCCCACTTGCAGCTATCACACAGGAATATATTTATTCCCAGCATCTTCTTAATCCTGATGATAATCCTGCGTCTCCAAGAAAGCTTCATCTTTAACCCTAAATAATCTATAAAAATACTCCCCTACAATATCAGATTGGATGCTATCCAGCAATAATTGTGGTAAAATATAACCAGTTTTTTCTCAAGGATTTTCAAGAGTAATCTAACCAAGGTGAAAGGATGACTTGCCATGACCACCCGTCAAGCCAAAAAGGAAGAGCAGGAGCTAAATCTGGAGTCGCTTACTCATAATAACCTAACCTGGGTCAACATTGAGCGACCGACAGAACGAGAGACAGAATATCTGGCTCAAAATTACCCTTTCCATCCCCTGGATTTGGATGACTGCCTCAGCCGAATACAGCGGCCCAAAATAGACGAATATAAGGACTACCTGTTTTTAGTCTTCCACTTTCCCGTATTCAACACAGAGACACAAGTAACTAAGCCCAGTCAACTATCAGTATTTATTGGCGAAAAATACCTTATTACCCTGCACAAAGGGGAGCTTAAGCCACTGGTAAAATTGTTCCGTGAATGCCAGATTGATGAAGAATCACGCCAAGAGAATTTCAGCCAGGGTTCCAGCTATCTCCTCTACCGCATAATTGATAGGCTGGTTGACTACTGCCTACCAATTCTAAACAAGATTGGCGATAATATTGAACGCACTGAGGACAACATTTTCTCAAGCAAGGGTATGCCTAAGGCGATTGAGGACATATCCATACTTCGGCGCGATGTCATCTCCTTCCGCCGCATCATCTGGCCAATGAGAGCGGTTATCAGTTCTCTAGAACCCAAGATTCATCGCTTTACTAAGATGGATATGAAGGTTTACTTTGGTGATATGGTTGACCACGTGGATAAGATTTGGGATGGCTTAGACGAATATAAAGAGATAATTGAAGGGCTAAGTGATACTCATGATTCATTAGCCACTAATCGCACCAATGAGGTTATGCGAAGGCTGACCGTTATTGCTACTATCCTGCTACCTATTACTGTAGTGGCCAGTATCTTCGGAATGAACATCCCATTGGGGCCTTTTAGAGATTCTCCATACTCTGCCCTTTATATATCCCTTATCTGCTTGGTCATAATTAGTGGCATGCTTTACTTCTTCCGCCGTCAGCGCTGGATTTGACTACGCAGGATACAAAAAGTTTTGAAATGAATGTCTCTCACCGATTTGTGATTGTTGCCGCTCTCTTTGTTACCTGCCTAATTACCGCCAATATCATTGCCGTAAAGGTGATAAACCTTGGCCCCTTCATCCTGCCAGCCGCCATTATTATTTTCCCCTTGAGTTACATTTTTGGAGATATTTTAACCGAGGTCTATGGGTATCGCTGGGCAAGAAAGGTCATCTGGCTTGGTTTCTTTTGCAACCTCATCTTCGTCATCTTTGCCTGGGTAGGGCAGGTTTTACCTCCGGCTCCCCTCTGGGAAGGACAGGAGGCTTATGCGACTATTTTGGGCTATACACCGAGACTGCTCATCGCCTCTTTTTGCGGGTACTTTGTCGGTGAGTTTGCTAACTCCTTTGTGCTGTCCAAGATGAAGATTTTGACCCGGGGGCGCTGGCTGTGGAGTCGGACTATTGGCTCCACCATAGTCGGGCAAGGGCTGGATAGTCTGATATTTATTACCGGAGCCTATCTCGGCACCCCCTTCTTTGTACCCATCATTATTTTGCATCACTGGCTGGCAAAGACTGCTATTGAAGCTGTGGCTACTCCGTTTACTTATGCTCTGGTCAACTTCCTAAAGAAAAAAGAGGCAATTGACACCTATGACTATGAAACAAATTTTAATCCCTTCCGCATCTCAGATTAGAAAAGGAGAGCTACTAACAGAGCAATGAATATTCAGGTCCTGGGCGCACATAACTGCGAATCAAAAGATTCAAAGCTTATCAGCCTACTAATTGATGATACCCTGGCTATAGATGCCGGTGGGCTTACCTCCACCCTCTCCTTCCCAGCTCAACAAAAGATCAAGGCAATCCTGCTCACCCATCAACACTATGACCATATCAGGGATATCCCGGCTATTGCCATGAATTTTTATCTCTCGGGTGCTACTATCAATATCTACTCGACACCACCGGTGTATGATGCCCTCACCACCTATCTGCTAGATGGCAAGCTTTATCCTAACTTCCTGGAACAGCCTCAAGAGAATCCAGTAATTAAGTTCACCATAATAGAACCACTCAAGACAGAGCAAATTGAAAGCTATAGCATCCTTGCTGTCCCGGTAAACCATCCTGCTCCTACTGTTGGCTACCAGATTACCTCCCCCGATGGTAAGGTAGTATTTTATACCGGGGACACCGGACCAGGTTTGACTGATTGCTGGAAGTATGTATCGCCCCAACTACTTATTACCGAGACTACGGCACCAGACAAGTATAAAGAATTTGCCAAAGAGTCGGGGCATCTTACTCCTAGTTTGCTTAAGCAGGAACTGGTTAGCTTCCGAGAACTTAAGGGCTACCTGCCACAAGTAGTTGTGATTCACATGAATCCTAGACAAGAGAAGGAGATAGAGGCTGAAATAGCTGCTGTAGCCGACGTCTTACATAATTCAATCACCCTCGGCTATGAAGGGATGCAACTTCACCTGTAAAACTCATCCATAAGCAGCAGGCAATAAGGGGGTGAGGTAAATAAGCGCTCTCAAGTTTATAGTTGACAATAATGTAGGCAAGCTAACCAAATGGCTGAGGATAATGGGGTATGATACCCTGTTCTTTGACGGCAGTGATGACTCCCGCATGGTAGCTATTGCTCTAGCTGAAGGAAGAGTGATACTAACCAGAGACACCCAGATTATGAAAAGACGGGTGGTAACCAGTGGACAGCTCAAAGCCATCCTTATCAAGAGTGATGAACCTGAGCAACAGATGCATCAGATAATAGATACTCTAAACCTAGATTGCCGGTTTAGACCATTCGCTATCTGTCCTGAATGTAACCAACCCCTGCTGGAGAGGAGCAAACAGCAGGTAAAAGACCGGGTGCCTCCCTACGTTTTCCAAACACAGAACCAATATATGGAGTGTCCAGCCTGCCACCGAATCTACTGGAGAGGAACCCACTGGCAGGCAATGACCAGGAAGCTAAAGAGATTTATGAAAAGCCAACCATAGTTCTGTGGTATCTAGGGAACTTACCCCTGCTCTCAGAAAACAGGTTGGGTTGACAAACAGCAAACAGGTGTCTATAATTACCCACAGCAACGGGAAAGCACCGAGCGCGGCCCATTAAGGGTCGACATTAGAAAACTTGGTTTCATATAATGAGCAAGTATTTAATTCACGAGTGCCTATGATATCATTTTTAGCGACGACGGTTTTTGTCTTTTTGATATACTTGGTTTTGACAACAGCCTCGGGTGATTTGTTTCTCTGGAGTAGAGAGGAGTTAATTATCGGGGCTGTTTTTTCTATTATTTTAGGAGCAATAACAAGGAATATGTTCTTCAAGAGAAACCTTCGCATGCTAAACCCAAAGAGATGGTTTCTCTTCTTTGTCTATGTTGTGGGGCCATTCTTTTGGGGAATGGCAAAGGCAAATATTGATGTTGCCTATCGTGTAATAACAGGAAGGATAAACCCAGGCATAGTGAAGATTTCTCCCAAGTTGAAGACTGACCTGGGTATAACTATGCTGGCTAACTCCATAACCCTAACTCCGGGAACATTAAGTGTGGATATTGATGAAAAGACAAATGACCTTTATGTCCATTGGATAAATGTTAAGAAAGAAGCCTTAGAAAAGATGCCCAGAGATTATAAATACGTATGTGGTAAATTTCCTGACTGGGTAAGAAGGGTGGCAGAATAATGCCGTGGCTTCCTGTAGCCATATTCCTCGCAGTTTGCATAGGTCTAATACTGATTAGAGTATTCTTAGGTCCTACACATCCCGACCGACTGGTAGGACTGGATACCTTAAACACTGTGGTTGTAGTGTCCATGGTCATCCTAGGAGCCGCATTCAACGAAGTAATATATATTGATGTGGCTATCGTCTATGCCCTACTTTCTTTCGTGACCACGCTTTTTATAGCCAAGTATATAGAAAAGGGTAAATTCTAATGGCACTGGATATAATTACCTACATACTTATTGCTATCGGGTGCTTTTTTAATATATTAGCCGTGGTCGGGCTGCTCCGTTTCCCTGATGTTTACACCAGATTGCACGCCGGGACAAAATGCACTACCTTTGGCTCCATATTCTTAATTCTGGCAGTAGTCATACAATCAATAAATGTTTGGGTGACAGAGGGTATTATTTCTTCTCCACAATCAGTACTTACCATACATGCCCTTATCGCCTTAGTCGCTATTTTGCTGACCAATCCTACCAGTGCTCATGCCATGAGCCGAGCAGCACATAGGAGTGGAGTCAAACCAGCCAAAGCAGTTACCGACGACCTCGAGAAGGAAAAAACATGATTGAGTCAGGAATTTTGCACATAATTATACCTGTTTTGCTGGTAGTATGTGCATTATTGGTTGCTATATTCAAGGACCTCATCGCAGCTGCTATAACTTTAGCCGTTTTTAGTTTGCTCTTAGCCCTAGAATTTTACCTGCTCCAAGCTCCCGATGTGGCTATTGCTGAGGCTGGTGTAGGAGCAGCTATTACCGTAGCCATATATATTCTGGCTATAAGAGCAACAAAGCGCACGTAGGAGGAAGAGTGAGAAAAACTGCTATAGTGGTATCGTTGATTATCTTCGCCGCCTTATTAGTGGTAACAGCATTTCTGATTCACCCCTTTGGTGACCCTCCATCTGACATGGACGACTACATAATAGCAAATACACAACGTGAAACTGGAGCCAACAACGCGGTAACGGCCGTGGTCTTTGATTATAGAGGTTATGATACCTTGGGTGAGGCTACCATTTTGTTTACTGCAGTAACTGGAGTGGTTATGCTCTTCAGGAGAAGGAAAAGGGCCTAAACAATGATGATGTCTAAAATTGTGCGCACCATGACTCATCTCCTAGTCCCGCTTACTTTCATATATAGTGTATATCTCATAATGCATGGGCACCTGACTCCGGGAGGTGGGTTTCAGGGAGGCGGTGTATTTGCCTCTGCCGTCGCCTTACTTATCGTTGCTTTTGGTTCCCAAAACATTCATAAAAGCTTAAAGGAGCACCACCTTTCCATCCTGGAAAGCAGTGGAGCGCTGATATTCATCGGCCTAGCATTTGGAGGCCTAGCTGCTGTATTCTTCTACAATTTCCTTACTGGCTCCTCTATTTTTGGCCGTATCCCCCCCACTGGTTCTAACCCTGGGGATATATGGACCGGAGGAGTAATTCCACTAATGAACTTTGCAGTAGGTTTAAAAGTCATTGCCGGTCTGTCTGCCATCCTCTTGACTATGGCTTTAGCCACCAGCCTGAAGGAGGTTGAAGAATGACCGGAAACATCCCGTTCAATATCCCCTTCGTGGCAGTAGCGGCATTAATAAGCATTGCCATATACATTATTATATCCCAAAGGAATTTGATAAAAATTGTAATGGGTATCAGTATTCTGGCAGCAGGCATTAATCTATTCTTAATCACTTTGGGGTATAGAGAAGGGGGAGTTGCCCCCATTTACACCCATGCCCCGCAAGATGTCATGGTATTGCCTGTTCCTCAGGCGCTGACTCTTACCAGTATTGTTATTGCCGTAGCAACCTTAGCCTTGATGCTTTCCCTAGTAATAAGTATTTACCGTCATACTGGAAGCATAGATTCAGAAGAGTCTAGAAGGATGAAAGGGTAGTAAGCTGGATACTCTATTAACTCACTCGCCCATCTTGATAATAGCTATACCCCTACTGGCGGCATTCTTAACGCCGCTAATAGGTAGGATAAGTGGAAAGGCCAGAAACATATTCGTAATAACCAGCCTGGCATTTGTAGGATTTCTGGTTATTATCCTGGCAAGGGATATCTTCCTCAATGGGTTGCATGTCTATACACTCGGTGCGGCTGAACCTATCCCCGCGGGTTATATGGTGCCCGTGCGCATAATGCTGGAAGTAGACAGCCTATCCATATTTATGGGCATAATAACGGCCACTATTTCTCTGATAGCGGTTATATACTCTTTTTCCTTTATGAAAGGGGAAACAGGACACAATAGGTTCTACACCCTCCTGCTACTTTTGGTGGCAGGCATGTTTGGAATGGAATTCACCGGCGACATGTTCAATCTATTTGTGTTCTTAGAAATAGCTTCCATTTCTGGAGCAGCGCTGGTAGCTTTTAGAATAAGGTTTGCCGATTCACCAGAAGGTGGATTCAAATATATAGTTGTTTCTGCCATTTCGGCTTTGATGGTTCTATTTGCTATTGGCTTATTCTATGCCCAGTATAATTTGCTCAATATAGGGGCTCTTGCCCAAGCAATGCAATATACGATGCTGGACAAGATGGCTTTAGCCATACTGATAGCCGCCTTTGCTATAAAGCTAGGGACAGTGCCCATGCACATGTGGCTCCCTGATACCTATTCTGTTGCCCCAGCCAGCATAACAGCTATGCTGTTAGCGGCAAGCCAAGCATCCATGTATGCTCTTTTCAGGATATGTTTTACCCTCTACGGGGTTACCCTAAACCTAGCCACAGTAGGATGGATAGTGATAGTCCTCGGTTTATTTAGCATGTTCATCGGGGTCACTATGGCTCTCCGCCAGACAGACCTCAAGCGCTTGATAGCCTATAATTGTGTCTGTGAGAGTGGGTTTATACTACTTGGGCTTGGGGTTGGTCTCGCCGTTTTAGGTAATCCGGGAGCTTTAGCCACTTATGGAACGATGGCTATCAGTGGTGGCATCTTCCATATGATAAATCACGCTCTATTTGAAGGTCTTCTGTTCCTAGTCGCCGGGGCTATTTTCTATCGCATCGGCACCAGAAACCTCAATGAGATGGGTGGCCTCGGTCATCTTATGAAGTTCACATCAATATTGTTCTTACTTGGAGCTTTGGCCAGCTCTGGTATCCCTCCCTTCAATGGCTTTGCCTCAAAGATATTGATTTATGAGTCTGTATACCAGTTCAATCCAATCCTAGCCATAATCGGCATATTGGTGTCAATTATAACTTTGGCTGTCTTTATGAAGGCCTTTTTCTCCGCCTTTACCGGACCGGTGCTGCCTAAATATAAGGATGTAAGAGAAGTACCAAAATCGATGATGATTGGCATGGCCACTCTGGCTGTAATCATTGTTCTCTTTGGTCTGTTCCCTGGACTGGTTCGTGAGTGGCTAACTGACCCTGCAGCTAATGCTCTAATAAACCAGGGAGCATATATCGAAGGGGTTATGGGAGTTGTTCCGTGATATGGAGCTATAGATGTTAATTGGACAATCTGGCTTTGCTTTCTGGAACCCTATCGTTTGGGTCATCGCCTTTATAGTGGTGATGGCAATAGCTTTCTTTTTCAGGAGTCGAGGGCAGAAAAAATATAAAAAGGATACTGCCCAAACGAAGATTTTCCTATCTGGCGAAGAGGTGCCTGAGGCAGAGGAGCGGCATGTGAGAGCGGACAATGTATACTGGGGATTCTTTGAAACCCTTAAAGGATACTATAGCGTAATTTTAAGACCACATACGGGGATAATAAATGACTATATAATCTGGTTCATAGCTGTTATAGCTGTAATTGCCATAATAATCTTTATCGCGGGGGTAGTTTAAGGGATATGAGTCTTAAGGCATTTAAGAGAGCACTTTGGGTTTACCACCTTAACACCGGGTCGTGCAATGGCTGCGACATTGAGATCCTGGCGGTGCTTACTCCCAGGTATGATGTTGAGCGTTTTGGCATCAGGCTAGTTGGCACACCGCGCCACGCCGATGTATTACTGGTAACCGGTCCGGTGATTAAGCAGATGGTGCCGCGGGTCAAGCGCATCTATGCGCAAACACCTGACCCCAAGGTAGTAATGGTAATTGGTAACTGCGGTTCGGAAGGGGGAGTTTTCTACGAATCCTACAATTTGGCGGGGCCAATAGACCAGATTATACCGGTAACTGTTTATGTTCCCGGATGTCCCCCCAGACCTGAAGCCATTATTGAGGGAGTAGCTAAAGCCTGGGTAAAGCTGGAACAGCTTGAGCAGCAGGGGGTGTTATAGGTGGAAATACTAAGTCCGCAAGCAATAGTTAAGAGCTTCAAGACCACTCTGGGAGGTGGTTTGATCGATTCCAAGATTTCGGAACGAGAAATTGCCGTCAAAAAGAATCTCTTCATAACAATTTGGATAAACGTAAAGAAAGAGGCGTTTAGAAAAGCAGTAGAACACATCTGCCAACTCCAGGAATACCCCCATCTGGCAATAATCTCATCCTCTGACCTTGGAGATAGCGTTGAGCTGATATACCACTTCACCATATATTACGGGAATCACCTTCAGGAGATATCACTGGGGCTTCGTGTCAGATTACCCAAAAAAGACCTGAAGATACCAACGGTTACCGACCTTATTCCCGGCGCAGTGTTTACTGAGCGGGAAACTCAAGAAATGATAGGAGTAGAAGTGGTCGGCATCCCGGATAACAGACGGCTGTTCCTGCCTGAGGACTTTCCAGAGGGTGTTTACCCCTGGAGAACAGACGAGAAGGGACTACCTAATGATATGTTTAGAGTGCTACCGGGGAGGAAGCCAAAATGACAGTAGGTGAGACGAGAAAAGCAACTTATACTATACCTATAGGTCCAATTCATCCGGCGCTAAAGGAACCGGTTCGGCTTGACCTTACCATTGATGGTGAAGAGGTTGTGGGGGTAGATGTCGCCCTGGGACACGTCCACCGCGGTATAGAATGGCTCGGGATGCATAGAAATAATCCTATCCAGAGCTTATACCTAGCAGAACGGATATGCGGCATCTGCAATGTATGTCATCCATTTGCCTTTGCCATGGCTGTTGAGCAAGCGGCTGGAATCACTCCACCGGAACGCGCTGAATATATAAGGACTATTATCGCTGAAATGGAGCGAATACATTCCCATCTACTATGGGCAGGGGTTGCCGCTCACGAGATTGGCTTTGACACTATATTTTATCTTGCCTGGCGTGTCAGAGAAGACATAATGGACGTGATGGAATACGTGACCGGAAACCGAATTACCAAGGGCATGTTTCAAATCGGCGGGGTGAGAAGAGATATTACCGCCGAACAACTCCCCAGGATTAGACAATCCCTGGAATACTATAAGAGCATATTTGGCCAGCTTAAAAGGGTGTTCTTGGATGATAGGACGATACGGATGCGGACAAAGAATGTAGGCATCCTGAAGAGAGAAGACGCTCTAAAACTACTTACGTGTGGACCAACGGGTAGAGCGAGCGGCGTAGCCAAAGATGTCAGGCAAGACCAGGCTTATGCTGCCTATGCCGATTTGGACATTAAAGCCATCACCCCTGACATACTCACCGGCACTGTCGTTGGTGATGTCTATGACCGGATTATTGTTCGATTACTGGAGGTTAAGCAGTCAATTGAAATCATCGAGCAGTGTATAGAAAAAATGCCATCTGGTCCGATACTGGCGCAACCAAAGACGGCAGCACTTCTAAATGCACTAACCAAAGCCGAAGGTGAAGGCATCGGGCGAGCTGAAGCACCCAGGGGTGAAGTCATACATTATGTTCGTTTAGAAGCCGGGAGAGAGACCGTCTCCACCTGGAAAGTAAGAGCTCCCACCTATACAAACCTAATGGCAATGCCAACACTTCTCATTGGTGGGCAAATTGCTGATGTCCCCATAGCTTTTGCCTCTATTGACCCCTGTTTCTCATGTACCAATAGAGCGGTTATTGTTGATAGAAAAACAAATAAGAAATTTTTGCTTACCGACAAGGAATTGCGTGAACTCAGCATCGAAAAAACGAGGAAGCTAAAGTGTTGAACTTACTAGGTATCGACAATCCCCTAGAACTCGCGGTAATAATCGTTGGTTCATTTATTCTGGCACCGGTCTTCGGGATGCTTTATCGAGGTATAGACCGAAAGCTGGTGGCTCGCATGCAGGGGAGGATAGGCCCACCGATAATCCAGCCCTTCCGTGATATCCGAAAGCTACTTATGAAAGAAAATATCATACCTGATGGTGCTATCCAATGGCTGTTTACCGCCGCTCCGTTTATCGCCCTGATAGCTTCGGCTTTATTACTGCTTTACATACCCCTGTTTGGGCGAGGAGCACTTTTAGGCGGCACTGGTGACGCGATATTAGTATTATACCTGTTGATAATACCATCTCTAGCCTTTGTCTTAGGCGGCTTTGCTTCCAGTTCACCCTATGCCACGGTGGGTGCGCAACGTGAGATGGTCCTGATGATGAGTTACGAATTCCCTCTGGCCGTGGTTATAGTCACTCTCGCCTCGCGTATCGGGCTGGTCACCAACGCTAATCCATTTATGTTAGCTACGATTGCCGCAAATCCCATATGGAACTTAGTCGGTCCACTAGGAATTGTGGGGGCGTTGATACTGGTGTTTACCCTCATAGTGGTTACAATCGGGGAAGCCGCCAAGGTACCGTTTGACATAGCCGAGGCAGAAACTGAGATTGCCGGTGGATTACTGGTTGAATATTCAGGCAGAAACCTGTCTTTGTTCTACCTTGCCGATATCATAAAGGCTTTTGCCATGGTATCACTGGTAGTTGCTTTATTCTTCCCATACAACCTCTCTCCTCTGGTCGGAATTGGCATACCCGTCCTTGCCGGCATAGTAGACGGCTTATTCTTCCTCATCAAGGTTTTTGTGGTAATGTTCCTCAGTATAACACTAATACGCACGGCAATGGCGCGATTTAAGATAAGCCAGGTAAGCTACATCTATATAATCGCCATGACACTGATAGCTCTGGTTGGTTCAATACTAATAGGGATAGATTTACTGGTATTTTGAGGTTAAAGATATGTTTGAAGCAGCTAAGACAATACTAAAGCAACTCTTTCTAAAGCCGGCGACGAACAAGTTTCCGGCAAAATATGCCCCGCCATCAACCATTCAGTTCCTAGATAAGGTCACCAAAGGTGAATTGAAGATGATACCACCAATACCGGTGCCACCCGGGTTCCGGGGAAAAGTTGCCTTTTACAAGGATAAATGCACCGGCTGTAAGCTATGCGTCAGAATCTGTCCTACTCAAGCTATAGAATTCTTGCCGGAAGAGAAAAAGGTGAAGGTATTTATCTCCAGATGTTGCTTCTGCTCTCAGTGTGTTGAAATCTGCCCGGTAGATGCCCTCGCCATGACCGACGAGTTCCTGCTTTCCAGCTTTGATAAATATGCTGATGAACTGGTGGTAACTGATACTCCAACGAAATAATCGTCCTCAAATTTGGCCTCAGATAATTAAGTTTCAAGCGGCTTTATTTCATTTAGCCGCTCCTCTATTATAAACTTGGCCACCACATCTCCACTTCTTTGCACTTTGCTCGACAGTACTGTACCAACTTCCATCTTGTCAGGTTGAATCCCTATAAGTACAACCTCACCGCAGAACTCACTTACATAAGATATAAAAACGGATAGTGGCATAATATGTGTTGAAAAATGCATAACTTCTATTCTTTCTGGAGGTATAATTCTATATGAACCCGGGCTCAATCCCATATCAGCGGCATCTACTAATATAAGCGTATCAGGATTATGTTTTCTAATAACTGACGTGTAATTCTCTGGAGTTGTACCGCAATCTATTACGATAACTTCGCTTTTAGCCTCCGTGAATTTAGCCTCTTTGAAGTATTTATTGAGCTTTTCCGCAATATAAATACCAATTCCATCGTCACCCTTTAGTATGTTGCCTATACCCAAGACCACTTCTTTCATAGCACAAGCCACCTTAACCTGAAAAGTAACCAGTATTATACTAGGTGAAGAAGCATGAGGGCAATTTCTTGCCAACAAGGCTTAGCTAAGGTTGACCACAGTCTAGTATATTGTTACACTTCAAATTAGCCTTTACACAGGAAGGTTATAGTGAAAATTGTAACTACCAACCAGATGCGCCAGATAGAACAAGAATGTGCCAAGGTCGGCTTACCTACAAGCGTGCTTATGGAAAATGCGGGAAAGGTCGTAGCCGAAGAGGTCAGACAAATCCTGGGCGCTATTGACCAGCAGCACATCCTAGTCCTAATAGGACCCGGTAACAATGGTGGCGACGGATTGGTTGCTGCTCGCCATCTTCACGACTGGGGAGCTAAGGTGACTCTTTACTTTTTTGGTCAGAGACCACCAGATGACCAAAATCTTAAGTTGGTTAGGGAACGGGGAATAACTTGCATTGAGGCGGCTCAGAATGGAAATCTAGGCAGTTTCGAGGAGTTATTGTCCCAAACGACTACTAGTGCCATTATTGATGCCCTATTTGGCACTGGCAAGAGTCGTCCGCTCCGGGGCATCTTCCGAGAAGCATTAGAGAAAGTGAATGGAGTTAAAAAGAAGCGGCCATCTCTGCGTATCATTGCTCTGGATTTACCTTCCGGGCTTAATGCTGATACCGGTGCTGTAGACCCTGCTTGCCTTTATGCTGATAATACTATCACCCTCGGCTTTCCCAAGCCAGGTCTATTCAACTTCCCTGGGGCAGAAAGGGCAGGCAAAATAATTATAGCTGACATCGGTATACCCTCATCCTTGGCTGAACGGGTGACTACAGAGCTCATCACCGACGAGTGGGCTAAATCAGTTCTTCCGAAGCGCCCTCTTGAAGCTAACAAGGGAAGCTTTGGTAGGGTTCTGGTTGTTGCTGGTTCAATCAATTACATTGGTGCTGCCTACTTAGCCTGCAGCGGAGCCATGAGAGTTGGGTCAGGATTGGTGACATTGGCGACAGCGACCAGCTTACAACCTATTCTAGCCTCCAAACTAACCGAAGCAACCTATCTCCCTCTGCCCGAATCCCATCCTGGCATTATTTCCCCCCAAGCAGCTGAGCTAATACACCAACAACTTGACCATTATGATGTTCTACTTTTAGGTTGCGGGCTGGGGCAGAGCCAATCAGTCATAAAATTCATCAAGTCAACACTTTTTGAGTCGAAGCTAGCGCCATCATCCCTAGCCCTTGATGCTGATGCTCTTAACACCCTGGCTGAAACCCCAAACTGGTGGCAGCAGCTACCTGATGATGCTATACTTACCCCGCATCCCGGCGAAATGGCAAGATTAACCGGGTTATCCGTAGATGAGATACAATCAGATAGAATAGACACAGCTAAAAAGGTAGCTCTAGAGTGGCACAAAACGGTTGTCCTGAAAGGAGCCTATACTGTTATTGCCGCGCCAGATGGACAAGTTAGGGTTAGCCCCATAGCCAACCCGGGGCTGGCATCTGCCGGAACCGGCGATGTTCTTACTGGGGCTATAGCCGGACTGGCAGCTCAAGGGTTGTCTCTCTTTGACGCTGCTGCCTGTGGTGTCTACCTCCACGGTAAAGCTGGCGAGATGGTTAAGGTCAAGCTAGGCGATGCTGGTATGATTGCTACTGACCTTTTACCAGCACTGCCCCCGGTAATCAAGCAACTAAAGGAGAACTAGATAGAAACACTATGCTACTAGCCATTGATATTGGAAATACTAATATTATCTTAGGGGTTTTTGAAGGTGAGGAGCTTCGTGCTACCTGGCGCATGGCTACAGGTATTGACCGTACGACAGATGAGTATACTGCCCTACTGCTCAACTTGCTACAGCAGCAGGGGCTAGGCACACCTGATATTAAAGAGGTAGCCCTATGCAGTGTTGTCCCTCCACTGACCGCTACTTTTGAGCAACTATTTCAACAATATTTCCACATCTCGCCACTGGTGGTAGGAGCTGGAGTGAAGACCGGGGTACGCATCCGCATGGACAACCCCAGAGAGGTTGGTGCTGACCGCATTGCGAATGCCGCCGCTGCCCACCACCTCTACCGTGGTCCGATAATCATCGTTGACCTAGGCACAGCCACTACCTTTGATACCGTATCCAAGGAAGGTGATTATCTGGGAGGGGCTATTGCTCCTGGTATAAGCACCGCTTCTGAGGCTCTATTCATACGGGCAGCTGCGCTACCACGAGTAGAATTAGTCCCTCCTAAGCATACTATTGGCACCAATACCATTACTGCTATGCAATCAGGAATTGTCTTTGGCTATGTAGGACTTGTTGAAGGGATGGTGGCTCGTATTCAACAGGAATTGGGAGAAAAAACTAAGGTAGTGGCTACTGGAGGCTATGCCGAACTCATCGCTAAAGAAACAGCGGTAATTGATGTGGTAAACCTCAATTTGACATTGATAGGACTAAGACTTATCTATCTAATGAACAAATCCTAGCCCGATGAGGAGATAGTGATGTTAACCGATAAAACTATAATTCTGGGCATAACCGGAGGGATAGCTGCCTACAAAGCAGCCGACCTTGCCAGTAAACTAACCCAGGCTGGAGCTAAGGTTGAGGTGGTGATGACCAAATCGGCTACCGAATTCATAAGCCCACTAACTTTCCGAAGTCTTACTGGTAGACTGGTCGTAACTGACATGTTTGAGCCAGCTTCTGAGTTCAGCATTGAGCATATAGCCCTAGCCGAGGCGGCTGATGTAGTGGTTATTGCCCCGGCTACAGCTAATACCATTGCCAAACTAGCCGGAGGTATTGCCGATAATATACTGTGCTGCACTGTGTTAGCTACTAAAGCACCAGTTATTGTAGCACCGGCCATGAATGTCAACATGTACCAGAACTCTATCACTCAGGATAACCTGGCTAAACTTAAAGCCCGAGGCTTTACCATTGTTGGCCCTGAATACGGTCGTTTAGCCTCAGGAAAAGTAGGTCTGGGACGCCTAGCTGAGATTGACAAAATCATAGGCACCATAAAGCAGGTACTGGACAGAAACAGTGACCTTTCAGGTAAACGTATCGTGGTTACGGCCGGTGGTACGCAGGAACCCATCGACCCTGTCCGTCATATTGGGAACCGCTCCTCAGGCAAGATGGGCTATGCCATGGCTGAGGCAGCCCGGGATAGGGGAGCCGAGGTTAAACTAGTCACTGCCCCCACCTCCCTCCCAGAGCCAGCAGGCATGGAGGTTGTTCACATTAAAACCGCTGCCGAGATGAAGAGAGCAGTAGCTAAAGCAGTAGCCCAGGCTGATGCTCTGATTATGGCTGCCGCTGTGGCTGATTATCAGCCAAAAAATGTAGCTAAAGCCAAAATTAAGAAAAAAAGCCCCAGCTTAACCCTGGAGCTAATCAGAACGCCAGATATTCTGGCTGAAGTAAAAGGCAACTTCCTCAAAGTCGGCTTCGCCGCTGAGAGTGAGGACATGGTAGCCAATGCCAAACAAAAGCTTGAGAAGAAAAAACTGGACATGATTGTAGCCAATGATATTACTGATAAAGACAGCGCCTTTGGTAGCGATACCAATAAAGTAACCTTAATTAGCCGGGATGGCAAGATAGATAATCTCCCTCTGCTAACCAAAAGAGAGGTGGCGGACAGGATACTGGACAAGGTGGTGGGGCTATTAAAAGGGTAAGGTCATTAAGCAATATTTGAAGAGGCATACATGACAGAAGCACCGAAAATTCAATATGAAATGCCCAAGGCGTATGAGCCGGGCAAGGTTGAGCAGAAGTGGTATCAGTTCTGGCTGGAAAAGGGCTACTTTAAGCCTAAGATAGACCCACAAAAGTCGCCATTCGTCATCATCATGCCGCCGCCCAATGTTACCGGCGAACTTCACGTCGGGCATGCTCTAACTGCCACCCTGGAGGATATTATGACCCGCTGGCACCGGATGAAGGGTGAGCCTACCCTATGGCTGCCCGGCGTTGACCATGCTGGCATTGCCGCTCAGGTAGTAGTAGAGCAACTGCTAGCTGAGGAAGGGCTAGACCGACACCAGTTAGGCAGAGAGAAGTTCCTGGAAAGAATGTGGCAGTGGGCGAAAAGCTGTCGCCAGACTATTGCCAAGCAGCACCAGAGACTGGGCGTTTCCTGCGACTGGGATAGAGAGGTCTTTACCCTGGATGAAGGACCAAGCCAGGCAGTGCGCACTGCGTTTGTTCATCTGTATGACAAAGGATTAATTTATAGAGGGGAACGGATTATCAACTGGTGCCCCCGTTGTGCTACCGCCCTCTCTGACCTTGAAGTAGAACACAAGGAGTTGACCGGACACCTGTATTACGTCCGCTACCATCTGGCTGAGAGCGATAAGGATTTTATCACCGTAGCCACCACCCGACCTGAGACCATACTCGGTGATACGGCGGTAGCGGTCAACCCTAAAGATAAGCGGTTTAAGGCTATGATAGGTAAGAAAGTTATTCTCCCCGCGGTGAACAGAGTAATACCCATCGTGGCTGATGAGGCTGTTGACCCTAGCTTTGGCACCGGTGCGGTCAAGGTCACCCCAGCTCACGACCCGGTAGACTTTGAGGTGTCTCAGCGACAGGGATTGCCTCTGGTAAACATATTAAACCTGGATGCCACTATGAATGAAAACGCCGGACCTTATGTTGGGCTTGACCGCTTCGCTTGCCGCAAAGCCATACTATCCGACCTTAAAAAAGACGGGCTTCTGGTAAAGGTTGAACCTTATACCCACTCAGTAGGACACTGCGCCCGTTGCCAGACAGTTGTTGAACCGATAGCCAGTAAGCAATGGTTCATCAAAACCCAACCCCTGGCTCAACCGGCTATTAAAGCCGTCTTAGATAAGCGAATCGCTATTATCCCCCAGCGCTTTACCAAGGTCTATCTCAACTGGATGGAGAATATTCGCGACTGGTGCATCAGTCGCCAGCTATGGTGGGGACACCGAATCCCGGTGTGGTATTGCCAGGACTGTGGTGAATTAACAGTAACTACCGACGAGGCTAAATCTTGTAGCCACTGTGGCTCAGCCAATATAGAGCAAGACCCAGATGTCCTTGATACCTGGTTTAGCTCAGCGCTGTGGACTCACTCTACCCTGGGCTGGCCTGATGACACCGAGAGCCTGCGTTACTTCTACCCAACCACAGTGATGGAAACCGGCTACGACATCCTCTTCTTCTGGGTAGCCAGAATGATTATGATGGGTCTGGAAGATACCGGTGACATTCCCTTCCGCATCGTCTACCTGCATGGTCTGGTGCGCGATGAGAAGGGAGAGAAGATGAGCAAGATTAGGGGTAATGTGCTTAATCCCATTGACACACTGGAGAAATATGGCACCGATGCCCTGCGCTTTGCCCTATCCACCGGCACATCGCCAGGAAACGACATCAAACTAACCCCGTCAAAGCTAGAAGCTAGCCGCAACTTTGCTAACAAACTGTGGAATGCCACCCGGTTTGTAATCAGGAGTATTGAAACAGACCTTACTGATGTGAAAATTCAGTGGAATCTTCTTCCAGTAGAAGACCGCTGGATTCTAAGTCGGCTTAACCGCACCATATCAAGTGTAACCAGCCTGATGGAAGACTGCCAGTTTGGAGAATCCCAAAGGCAAATCCATGACTTCTTGTGGGGTGAATTCTGCGACTGGTATATTGAGATATCAAAAATTCGATTCCGCCCTGAAGCTACAGAAGTGCTGTCACCAATCCCGGTTCTGGTTCATGTGCTGGAGACTTCGCTTCGTCTGCTACACCCCTTCATGCCCTTTATCACTGAAGAGCTATGGCAAAATCTCAAGAAGCATCTGCCCCCAGACTGGCAAGCAACTGAGTCTATAATGATAGCCGCCTACCCTCAGGCTGATGAGACAACTCTTGACCCAGAGTCAGAGCGAGTTATGGAATCTATAATTGAGATAATCCACTCTATCCGCAATGCCCGGGCTCAATACAAAGTAGAGAGTGCCAAATGGATTGAGGCACAAGTCTATGCCGATAAGCTTACATCAGCTATTATCCCCTATTCTCAAGCTATCCAGACCCTGGCTAGGGTAAGACCAGTTACCTTCCTGGATAGCAGGCAAGAAGGCCTACCAAGGGAAAAGGCTCTGGTATTAGTGCTCAAGGAGACCGAGGTAGTCATCCCTATGGAGAGTATGGCTGATTTGGAAGCGGAGAGGAAACGGCTACAGGATGAGATAAAACGAAGTCAAGCCGAGGTGACCCGTCTTGAAGCCAGACTCGAGGACAAAGCCTTCTTGACCAAGGCACCAGCAGCTGTTATTGATAAAGAACGCCAGAAACTCTATACTCTAACCGATAAACTAGAAAGGCTCAAACAAAAAATCCTCAAACTTTAAGGAGGAAGAATGGCCGAGAAAATACTTATTCCACTGGATGGTTCTAACGTAGGTGAGGCTGCCTTGTCGTATGTTAAGGAACTAGTTTCCAAGCTATCACCACAGGCAAAGGTAGAAATTACCCTCCTCCAGGTAGTATCACCACTGACTCACTATGTTTTTGCCGGAGAGGCAATGGCTCCAACCCCCTATACCGATCAAGAGATAGAGCAAAATAAAAAGCAAGCTATGGGCTACCTCAAGAAGGCTAGCAAAGGTCTAAGAAGTCAAGGAGTCACTGTAAAGACAAAAATAGTAATTGGTAGTGCTGCTGAAGAGATTATTAGCGTCGCTGATGAAATCAATGCCGACTTGATTGCTATGTCAACACACGGACGCTCAGGCATAAGTCGGTGGGCTTTCGGCAGTATTACTGGCCGGGTACTACGGGGAGGACATAAGCCGGTACTCGTGGTGAGAGCACCAAAGAAGACTGCCTAAATTAGGCTCTGGATTTCGCTTAGTCCCTAGTGAAGCCACCATCAACATTTAACGCCTGACCGGTAATATTTCTCGCGTCTTCGGAAACAAGAAATACGACGGCATGCCCCATGTCCTCCGGCGTCTGCTCTCTTCTTAACGGCATTATGGGACCTAGCTCTGGGAATCTCCCCTCCGCCATCCCAAGAAACCATTCTCTGGGCGTCAACCCCTTCCATTCAGGTCTGGTTTTAATTCTCCGGCTGGCGCCTCTTTCAAAGGCATCAGTATAGACTACTCCGGGACAGACACAATTAACATTAATGTTGTGCTCGCCTAATTCACAAGCCAATGACTGAGTAAATCTTATTACGCCAGCCTTCATAGTGCCGTAAGCGGCGCTTACATGGGGATGGGGAAAGCCGTACCTGCCAGCTATTGATGATATATTCACAATCTTGCCGCTTTTCTGTTTAATAAAATGAGGTATTACTGCCCGGCACATCAAAACTGCTGACCTAAGATTCTGCTCATATGACCCGTCCCACTCCGCTTCTATTGGGTCCAGAAAACCTGTCCCAACTTCTTTTTTCTTAGCCGCACCCCCAACATTGTTCACCAGTATGTCTATCTTGCCAAAAGTGCTTATGGTTTCCTCAACCACCAATGCCACCTTCTCACTCTCGGTAACATCGGCTACTATGGTCAATGATTTGCGACCTAAGCCCTCAATCTCAGCAGCAACCTTCTTGGCAGTTTCTTCATGGAGGGAATTAACAGCAACATCTGCCCCCTCCTCAGCAAGGCAGAGGGCAATACCCCGCCCAATCCCTCGCCCCGCTCCAGTGACAATAGCTACTTTACCTTCTAACTTCATTTAGCACTCTCCTTTAATTTCAGTGTTGCTAATTGTAGTCGCCCTATAGCTTACTTACAAGCGTTTAAATAAAGAAAAATACTGAGGGAATGAGAATATAATCCTTATTTATCCTTTACCAGTTACCAGTTTCTCAGGAAAACTGCTGCCCTTTAGCTGCTCCAGCGCCTTCTTAGTATCACTGGCAACCCTAGTTTTATCACTTTGCTCAAACCGGTACTTAAATAGCCAGTAGGTAAACTCCTTTAGCTCGGTCAGGCTTATAGACCTAACCTGAGGGTAGCCTTTCTCCCGTCTAAACCGCTTCAGCAATACCGTTTCAGTAGCCCCATATATCCGCCGGTAAACCTCGTTAGCAGTATCATGCCCTTTATTATAACCCAAAGTCCACCTCTCCTTGCGCACCTCTTCCTGCACTGCCAAAAATAAAGCCTCCTCCACAGTAATGCCATAAAAGTAGTTAAGATATTGATGATATTTATCACCGATAAGCCCCTTGAATTTACTTACAGTCAGGTTAAGTGGTGGCTCACCATGGAAAAGAAGAGCCGTCTTCTGCTCGTCAGGCAATAAGCTATCTACCGCCTCACACAGGCGCTCAGCCAGAATCAGCCAGTCAAAGGCTTCACCAGCGATAAGGTAGCGATAGGTTCGCCCGTTATGGGTCTCCTCAGCAGTAGTCCATAACCCAATAGCCTCAAGCAGAGCAATATACCAGTGCTTCCCACCGGTGATAGCTTGCTCTAAATGTCTTATTACCTCAGCATCTCCTGCCGGAGTTAACTGAGAGGATGGTACCTGGTTATCTAAATCGGTCACTATCATCACCTTAGTATGATGTAAAATAGGCTATAACTTCCTTCAATGGTCTGGTATTCAGTATGTCCTGCGTCTGGCACCAGCCCCGCCTGGCCACCCCCACCCCAAAGCGCATAAAGCTCAGACGCTCAATGCTATGGGCGTCGGTGTTAATTACCAGTTTTACCCCTAGCTCTCTTGCCCGATAGGTATGAATGTCTTTAAGGTCAAGCCGATTCGGTGCAGCGTTGATTTCCACTATAGTATTAGTTTTAGCCGCCGTTTGCAGGACAGCCTCCATATCTACTGCCACCGGCTCCCTATCTGGCAACAGACGACAGGTAGGATGAGCCAGCACATCTACATTAGGATTCTCAATAGCTCCTATAATTCGCCTTGTCATCTGCTCTTCACCCTGATTCAGGCCAGAATGTACCGCTGCCGTAACAATATCCAGCTCTGCCAGAAGCTCGTCAGGTATATCCAGGCTGCCGTCGGCACGAATATCCACCTCAATACCGGTGAAGATATGAATGCCATCTAATTTCTGGTTGACTTTCTTGATTTCCGATATTTGCTGCTTCAGCCGTTCCGCATTCAGCCCGTGGGCAATGCCACGTCCACCCGAATGGTCAGTGATTCCCAGATACTGATAGCCAAGGTCTCTGGCAACTAGTGCCATTGTCTCAATAGTATCATGGCCATCACTCCAGTCGCTATGAACATGGAGGTCTCCCTTTATGTCAGGTAATTCAACCAGCTTGGGTACAGTGCCTTGCTCTGCTCTTTCTATCTCTGGCCCACCCTCTCTTATCTCGGGTGGGATAAATTGCAGACCCTGCCGCTTGTAGAAAGCCTCCTCGGTGACAAATTTCTCCAGCTTTTCAGTTGCCAGGTCAGTGATGCCATACTCACTTAATTTTAGTCCCTGCCGGTGTGCCCTCTCCCTGAGGTTGATATTATGCTGTTTACTGCCGGTAAAATACTGGAGCAAAGAGCCAAATGAGTCGTGTTCAACAATTCTCAGGTCAACCTGAAGCCCGCCGGAAACGACCACGCTCGCCTTGGTTGTACCGCTGGCTAAGACCTCCCTGACCTGAGGCAAGGTAACAAAGGCTTGAATTACTTCCCTGGCATTATCGGCAGTGCCCATAATATCAATATCGCCTATTGTTTCCCGAAAACGGCGCAGGCTTCCGGCTGGAGTCAGGTTCTTTAAACCAGGCAACCCCTTGAGTCTAGCTGAAATCTCATCTACTACCGGTAGTGCTTCACCGATAGGGATGCGCTGGTCTTTTCTCCTTAGTGCCTGAATGTGTCGCAGGATGTTTTCGGTTACCTTATCTCCCATACGGGGCAGCGAAGCCACCTTACCGCCAACGATAGCTGCCTCTAGTTCATCTACTGTCTTTATGCCAAGCTCACCGGATAGCAGCATAGCTGTCTTAGGACCAATGCTGGGTACATCAAGCAGGGTGCTAATGCCTTCGGGGAATTCAGCTTTCAGTTTCTCGTAGTAATCAAGCTTACCGGTGGTTACCAGTTCGGTAATCTTCTTGGTGATAGCCTCCCCCACCCCGGGGATTTCTTTTAACCTATCCTCAGCGGCTAGTTGCTCCACTTCAACCGAGAGGTGGTCAATAGAACGAGCCGCCCTCTGGTAAGCCCTTATCTTAAACGGGTTCTCCCCCTTAAGCTCCAGAAGGTCAGCAATATCCTCAAATACTTTGGCAATTTCACTGTTCCTCATCAGCGGTAAGCCTCTCCCTTATCCGCTCCCAATCCGGGTTACCGTGATTAAAGAACGACTCAAAATTACCCTTCAGCCGCTCATAATAGTCGCCCTCAGCATAGTTATCTTGAACATACTGGTAGAAAGCCCCCACCAGACCATCCATAGGAATATCCTTAGGGACCTTCAGACCTGAGTCCTCAAACTCCGAATCCAAAAACTCTTTAACAACCTGCCTAGTAAGCATGTTTAGAACTCCCCTTATCTAAATCTCCAATTTGCGACTACCTCGTGTATTCTATGTAGGTATTTCTTTTGTAAATCATTGACTGCAACGTTGAAGGAGTCAATTTCCCTACCAGCAACTAAAGGGGCTTCAGCACTTCCTAGTTTTCTTAGTGCCAGCACCCTACAAAATGCCTCCCCGACAAGTTCTGCTAAGATTACTTTTCCCTGCTCAGTCTCAACTCCCTCTAAATGTTCGCCAAAGTAATTTGCAACAACAGGGAACTTTGTATAGACCTTAATTTCTGCTGTGTCCTCTTTGTATTCTACCCGCTGTGGAGGATTAGGGGTTGGGTCTGGTGTAATGTCACGGATAAACCCTCCCTTCATTCCTCCACCCTTTCCCTGTTTCTTACTGAGCGGATGCACTTTGACATGTGTTATCGCTTTTTGCCCATTCAACTCACAGTGTATATCGGTCTCTTCTTCATTGACTCTTCCAACTACCTTAAAAACACCATAGCATAAATTAGGGTGCCCCTTGGAACGCTGGTCAAGGCTAATATGCTGTGATAAAAGCTGAATATTCATGTTATCTGACCGTAAAGTCACTGTACTTCCAGTTAGCCTAACCAATTCCAACGGAGCATAAACCCCAAAAGACCGAGGTTTATCAGCCTCAATATATGCGTATCTTGGAAGTATGGTTAACTCGTCAATGGTCTCTGTTGGTTCAATAGACGGTTGCCATTCTTCAAATTCTTTTTTCGCTAATTCATTTAGCAGATTGCATAATTTCCTTAGCATTTTCTTTGTAGGTTCGGCTACCTCTTTTTTCTCTTTCCCTTTTTCTAGTTCTCTCTTTTTCTCTTGAATCAAAGGGTCTAAAACCTTTTCTATCATGCCTCCAATAGCTTGGCAATATTCGTGACGCCATTCAATTCCCCCACGATTGAAATCGATTATCCCTGTTTCTCCTTGTCTGATTTTTTCCGATATTCCCTCGCAATAAGCTTCACCAAAGAAGTAAAAGGCAGCTGGGTCATTATCGTATCTAAAGAGTCGGTTATCTAAGATGGACGCCTCCGTTTTTATTAGAATTCCAGCTTTTGCAAATGGGTTTAGACGTGGTGAGTCTAGCGGCACAGAGCCCTCAGAAATTCTCAGCCTTATTGAATCACCATATTCCGCAAGTTTTAATTCTTTGTCATATACCACTTTGCCTTTCGTAGGCTCAAACAAGATGCTTATGTTGCTTCTCTTTATGTCCTTGCCCTTTTCGAAGCCTGCAAAGTGTAGAAGCACCTTTCTGTTCTCAGAAGAGGTTATCCCTCTCAAAGCATAATGATCTCGAATCTGCTCCTTTAGTTTATCGCACTCCGGGACTGTTATTTTCTCGTTGGTTACCCTTATTTTCACTAAAGTGCCATTCCCTTGCTCAATGCCCACACTGTGTCTTAACTCTGTAGAAGCATTTGGCACTTCTTCGCTTGGACACCACTTAGGTCTCCTTACTTTTTCATCCCACCACATCTTTGCTGCATTGAGGGTATTGTCCTTGATTGTATATATCTCTCCCTCTCCTAAAGCAATGATAGCTTCTTTTAACCCACGCCCAAACAATCCTCTGACAGTACGCCCTGCTTCAAATCCGCTTGTCTCTCCCGCAAACTCTACTGCTTTCTCTAACTTTTCTCTTGTCATACCCTCGGCGTAATCTCTCATCCAAAAATCCTTACACACTCCACCCTTTTGTCTAGTAACAAAAATTTCTATCTTGCCATTAGCTTCAATTCCCTGATCCTCAAGGCGCCTGTAGCTATCATCACAGTTAGTAACCAGTTCCACTGCTGCGTCAACAAGGCTCCTTATTGAAGCGTCAGCCGATTGCTTAGCAAATCTGGGATTCATAGGGAGTTCACGCTCTTGCTTAAATTCCATTTCACCCCTCCTTTTCAGACAAGGCTTGCCCACATGCTTCTAGGAAATCAAGCAATTTTACTTCATTATAATCACTAGCCAAATTTTCAGCATATTGGAAATTTTGTTTTAAAACCTCTAAAGGAGTCTCCAAAGTACATCGGAGAAGACCCCTTAACTCCATTTCGGCCACTGAAAAACCTTCTCTATCTTCTAAAAACCTCCTGAACGCAGCACTTTCCTTTAGAAAATAAACAAGCGCTGTGTCAGCACCCCTAAGAGGTTTTGGGGTAGTTTTTCCAGCTATTCCTGAACTTACAAACAAGTGTTCTGTTTCCTCTGCTACCTTTTCACCAAATCTAGTGAGTGAAAATAGGGTCTTGATACCACCAACAACCCATCCTCTTTGACGGAGCGTCCTCACAGGACGGTCAAACTTAAGGGAATCAGGCCATTGTGGATAGCGAGAAAAACCGAATGCTTTTGGGAACAAGGTAAAGCATTCTTTAACCAGTCGCTCAAATGAGCATCCCTCGCCGTTTCTAGTCACAGAGTAAATGCCAAAAACAATCAGATTCTCTTTCGGAATCCTATTATATTTCTCCTCAGGGAATGCACTCGCGAAATGGTCAGTATTCATCCTCTTCAACACCATTCCAGCAATCAAGGTGACAAGCGTAGCGAACACAAGAGCCTTGAAAATCTAATTCATCACCCGACTTCCTTATTTCCCCTTCAGCTACAACAAGGATATTCTGCCTTTTCTTCATCGGTTCTCCACACTTATCACAGGTGGTAACGCCTAAATGAGCCTCCATCATTGTGAGCCTCCTCTCACCTTCCGCAGCAGTATTTGTATTTTTTGCCACTGCCGCAGGGGCAGGGGTCGTTGCGACCTATCTTCTTACCCTTAACCTTGAGCTTTTTACCAACCCTACCACTTCCAGCGGCTACCTGAGCTGCCACCGGTGCCCTCCGTGGAGCCTCCGGTCGGGCAAGGCTGACATGAAATATAGTACGAGCCACATCATGCCGAATAGTGTCCATCAGCACCTGAAATTGCTCATATCCTTTACGCTTATAGGCATCTATTGACTTTACCTGACGCAAAGTCTGCCATCCTGCCTCCAAGCGCATATGCTCCATATTAGTCAGGTGCTCCACCCACAGGTTGTCAATGTTGCGAAGCATTATCAGGCGCTCCAGCTGCCTCATACTATCGGCGCCCAACTCCTTCTCTCGCTGTTCATACATAGCCTCGGCTTGCTCAACTAGCTTATCTTCAATCTGCTTTGGCTTCATCTGGGAAAGAGCATTAGTGTTGAATGCTGGCGGTAAGGGAAAGATAGTGGAGACGTCAGCAACTAAGTTGGCTATATCCCCATTGCCACGCTCACACCCAGCATGAGCTGCCACCATACCCTGGATTTCCTCTCTAACCATTGACAGGATGTTTGCCTTCAGGTCAGCGCCACTTAGTATCTTTCCTCGCTCACCATAAATAAGCTCACGCTGCTTATTAACTACATCATCATACTCCACCAGCTGCTTACGTATATCAAAATGGTAGCCTTCTACCCTGACCTGGGCACTTTCAATAGACCGGTTTACCAATCTATTCTCAATAGGGGTATCCTCACCCATACCCACCAACTCCATAAAGCCCTTAATTCGGTCACCGCCAAAACGGCGCATAACATCGTCCTCCAAAGACACATAGAAGCGAGAACTACCGGGGTCGCCCTGCCGCCCGGCTCTACCCCTGAGCTGGTTATCAATTCGTCTTGCCTCATGCCGCTCGGTGCCAATAATATGAAACCCGCCGAGTTCGACAATTTTCTCATGCTCCTGCTGCCACTCCTCCTCGTCTCTCCCTTCAGGGTTTCCACCCAGTATAATATCAACGCCACGCCCAGCCATATTGGTCGCCACAGTTACCGCCCCTGGTCGCCCTGCCTGAGCGATGATACCAGCCTCTTTCTCATGGTGCTTAGCATTAAGTACCTGGGACGTGATACCCTTCCTCTTTAGCTGGTCACTCAGCTCTTCCGATTTCTCAATTGATACGGTGCCGATTAGCACCGGTCGCCCTTCCCTGCTAAGCTGCTCCACTTCACGCACCACCGCCCGGAATTTAGCCTTCTCATCCTTGTAAATCTGGTCCGGGTGGTCTATACGGACCATTGGCTCATTGGTAGGAATAACCACTACCTCAAGCTTGTATATCTTGTAAAACTCCTCAGCCTCAGTCGCCGCCGTGCCGGTCATCCCGGCCAGCTTGTCATACATACGGAAGTAGTTCTGGACGGTAATGGTAGCAAATGTCCTAGTCTCCTGCCGAACTTTTACGTGTTCTTTGGCTTCTATTGCCTGATGCAATCCGTCTGAGTACCGACGGCCGAGCATTAACCGACCAGTGAACTCATCAACAATAACCACTTCTCTATCCTTGGTAACCATATATTGTCGGTCTCGCTTATATAATTCCTTGGCATTAAGGGCATTTCTCAGGTGGCGCATCAGGTCAGCGTTAGCTGGGTCATAGAGGCTGGCTGACTTTAATAATCCTTCTCGCTTGAGCATTCTTTCCACATTGGCATAGCCGATGTCAGTAAATTCTACACTGCGCTCCTTTTCCTTAATTTCATAGTCTCGCCCTCTTTCAAGGCGAGGGGCAAGCCGGGCAAATACTTGATATCTCTGTGTTGCCTCTACATCAGGAGCGCTGATAATAAGCGGAGTACGTGCTTCATCAATAAGGAGGTTATCTACCTCATCGACAATGGCATAGTTTAACGGACGTTGAACACACTGGGAGGGGTCAACAACCATATTGTCCCGCAGGTAGTCAAACCCAAACTCACTACTGGTGCCATAGGTAATATCAGCCTCGTAAGCCTCACGGCGGGAGATAGGGCGAAAATGGTGCCACCGCTTCTCCCCTGAATCGAAGCTGGGGTCATAAAGTCGGGAGGGAGCACGCTCATCTGGCGCCTGCTGAGGATAACTACTGGCGACACTTACGCCTAAGGCGTGGTAGATAGGTGCCATCCAGTAGGGGTCTCGCCTAGCTAGGTAGTCATTAACTGTAACCAGGTGGCAGCCCCGACCGGTAAGGGAATTGAGGTAAAGGGAGAGAGTAGCCACCAGAGTTTTACCCTCACCAGTCTTCATCTCAGCTATTTTGCCCTGGTGAAGGACAATGCCCCCCATCAACTGGACATCGAAGTGACGCTGCTCTATGGTGCGCTTAGCCGCCTCACGAACAGCAGCAAAAGCCTCAGGCAGAAGCTCATCAAGCGAACTACCAGCTTTAAGCCGCGCCTTAAACTCATCAGTCTTGCCCCGAAGCTCAGCATCAGTGAGCCGCTCAAATTCAGGCTCCAGCACATTTATTTCATCTACTATTGGCTGTAGCCGCTTCAGCTCCTTCTCATTAGAATCAACAAGAATACCTAACCATTTGAACATAACTCACCCCTACTCAAACATAGCTCCTATGGATTTTCCAGTGTGGATGCGATGAATAGCTTCACCTAACAAGGGTGCCATAGGCAAAACAGTAATCTTATCCAATTTCTTATCGCCGGTAACAGGAATAGTATCAGTAACAGCCACTTCTTTAACCGGGCATGAGCCTATCCTCTTGATAGCCGAACCAGAGAATACCGGGTGGGTACAGCAGGCATATACCTCCTTAGCTCCCTGCTCCATCAAGGTAGAGACAGTATTTATCAGCGAACCGGCGGTGTCTATTTCGTCGTCAACGGTAAGAGCCACCTTGCCTTCCACTTCGCCAATAACATTTAGTGTCTCAATCTGACCAGCATTACCAACCCGTCTCTTTTCCATAATAGCCAATGGGGCATTTAGCTTAGCTGCCAGGTCTCGTGCTCGTTTGGAAATGCCTATATCAGTAGCAACTACAACCAGGTTATCAAAAGCTCTCTCTTTGAAATAATCACTTAATAAGTAAAGGGCGGTCAGTTCGTCAACGGGTATGTTAAAGAAGCCTTGAATCTGCTCGGCGTGCAAATCCACGGTCAGCACTCGATTAGCCCCAGCCACAGTAACCAAGTCAGCCACCAGCCTAGCCGTTATCGGTACCCGGGGCTGGTCTTTCTTATCAGTGCGGCCATAGCCATAATAAGGAATCACAGCAGTAATACGCCCAGCTGATGCCCTCTTTAAAGCATCAATCATAATCAATAGCTCAACCAAACTCTTATTGACTGGGGAACTGAGAGGCTGAATAACAAAGGTATCTCTCTCACGGACATTCTCCAGAATACGAACAAAGATATTCTCATTACTAAACTCAAAGACTTCACACTTGCCCAGTGGGATACCCAGGTATTCAGTAACTGCCTGCGCTAAGGCAGGATGGGCATTACCGGTAAATACCTTTAACTCATCCATTAGCTATTACCTCCATTAAATACAGTCTTAACCTACGTCTTTAACATTATAGCACTATTGTTTATCTACCTCACCCTCTTTAATTGACTTGACATATTAGCCGTGCTATCATAAACAAAAGGCTAGAACGTATGTCACCACTGAGTGAGCTTTATGAAGAAATCGCACTCTGCCAACAGTGTGAAATAGCTAAATACCGAACCAAGATAGTGCCTGGTGAAGGGGCAGAGGATGCTGATATAATGTTTATCGGTGAGGCGCCAGGCTGGCACGAAGACCAACAAGGGCGTCCCTTTGTTGGTCCAGCGGGACAATATCTAGACCAGCTGCTTGCTTCTATCAATTTAAAGCGCGAGCAGGTTTATATTGCCAATGTAATTAAGTGCCGTCCGCAAGGAAACCGCGACCCCTTACCTACCGAAATACGTAACTGCCGTAAATGGCTAGAGCGCCAGATTGAGTTAATCCGTCCCAAGATGATTGTAACCTTGGGGCGTTACTCTATGGCAATGTTCTTTCCGGGCAAGAGCATAAGCAAGATTCATGGTACAGCTCAGAAGCAGGACAACGCTATCTACTATGCTATGTATCACCCAGCAGCGGCTCTTCATCAGCAAAGTTTGCGCCAGACGATAGAGACCGATATGCACAAAATTCCCTCACTCCTAGCCCAGGCAGAAAGTATGACCGAAGCCGAGCAACAGCCACAGCAATTAAATATGTTTGAGGTTTGAAGATTATGGCTAAACCAAGGCTCAGAGTAATCCCTCTCGGTGGGCTAAACGAAATCGGCAAGAATATGATGGCGATGGAATATGAAGACGACATTATCGTCATTGATGCCGGTCTTATGTTCCCCAAGGAAGAAATGCTAGGTATTGACCTGGTAATCCCTGATATCAACTACCTGCTGGAGAAACGAGAAAAGGTAAGAGGCATAATCATTACCCACGGTCATGAGGACCATATTGGTGCTCTACCCTATCTGTTGCCTCAGCTTAATGTGCCTGTCTATTCAACAAAGCTTACCCGAGGGCTTATCTCAGTCAAGCTTAAAGAGCGAAAGGCATTATCAGGAGCTAACCTTAAGGTTATACCTCCTGGCAGCCAGTTCATCCTTGGGAAATTCAAGATTGCGTTCTTCCCTGTTTGCCATAGCATACCTGACGCAGTAGGTCTAATCATACATACTCCCATTGGCACCATAGTTCACAGTGGGGATTTCAAGCTTGACTATACCCCAGTTAGCGGCAAACCAACTGACCTATCACGGTTGGCTCAACTAGGTGCCCAAGGGATTTTGCTCCTCCTTTCCGACTCTACCTATGCTGAACTACCTGGCTACACTCCCTCAGAAAGGGTGGTTGGCGAAACCCTGGACCACATTATGGCTAATGCCCCAGGCAGGGTGATTATAACTACCTTTTCATCATTGGTTTCCCGCATCCAGCAGGTTATTGATTCAGCAGCTAAACACCAGCGCCGGGTCTTTATTCTCGGACGCAGCATGACTGATACGGTTCGCATGACATTAGAGCTGGGCTATCTTAATGCTCCTGACGGGGTACTGGCTCGGCTTGATGAACTTAAAGGTATGCCTCATGACAAAATTGCCTTTGTTACTACCGGGAGCCAGGGAGAGCCTACCTCAGCTCTGGTCCGTATAGCCAATCGAGACCACCGCCAACTTCACATAGTTCGTGGAGATACGGTAGTCCTTTCAGCGACCCCCGTCCCAGGCAATGAAGCTCTAGTCAACAGAACCGTGGACAACCTTTTTAAGCAAGGGGCCCAGGTGCTATACAGTAAGGTGGAACAGGTGCATGTCCATGGGCACGGTAGTCAAGAAGAGCTAAAACTGCTGCTAAACTTAGTCAAGCCAAAATTCTTTATGCCTATCCATGGCGAATATCGTCACTTGAGCCTTCACGCTAAACTAGCCCAATCGGTAGGCATTCCAAAGGAAAACATCTTCGTGCTGGAAGACGGAGATATCCTTGAGCTCAACCCACAGGCAGCCAAGATATCAGGCAGGATTACTGCAGGCAATGTGTATGTCGATGGTCTGAGCGTGGGTGATATCGGCAGTGTTGTTCTCCGTGATAGAAGGATGCTGTCAAAGGATGGAATGGTAGTAGTGATTATTGCTATCAACAGGCAAACCGGCAAACTGGTGGGGCGTCCTGATATTGTATCACGAGGTTTTGTTGATACCAGAGAGTCCAAAGATATGCTGGATGAGAGTCGCGACCTAGTAGCCCGAGCCCTAGACCATGGTCGTAACCGTCCTGCCGATTGGGGCTTTATCAATACTAAGGTTAGAGATACTTTGCATAAATTTTACTACGAGCAGACTAAACGCCGACCTATGATTCTTCCTTTTATGGTAAAGGTATAGCTTCAAAGCATTAGGTTCACTAAGGAGTTATATGGCGAAGAGCAAAGCTAATATGAGGAATAAATCAATAAAGAGGCCGAGGAAAAAGTCGCGGCGAGGTTGGCTGTTCCATCCTGGGATATTGCTGGTTGCTATCGTAGCGCTACTAATCTGGTGGTGGCCAACGCTGACCTCATGGACTAGCAATGTTGCCAGCAGTGCCTGGAAACTGCTTGGCTGGGGACTAGTGTTAATAGCCATATTTCTCGTAATTCTAGCCGTAACGGTATGGCGATGGAAAGCATCCACCCTTATTCGCCATTGGAATCAGTGGCTAGGTGCTATCGTCCTCACCCTAGCTGTGTGGGGAATACTAGCTTTTTTTGGTCTGGGTGGCATCTTTGGTTTACATATCACCGGTATTCCACGGATAGTGGGATTAGCCATTATAGGCATTGTCTTTGTAGCCCCCAAGGCTTGCTTCCACCTCGTAGCTAAAGCCATTTCATGGTTAGGTAAACCACGGAAAAGGAAACCGGCTCCCAGACTAACCCCCCAACAAGAGCCACCATTTCCTTCAATTACGGTAACCCCTGAACCCCCATTGATAGAACCAAAAAGGAAAGAAGTTACCCCGGTGATTGCTCCCATCCCGGTTCAGCAGGAATTGCGGCAGGTAGCTCAGGAAGTATGGAAGAAATATGGCGAATCATCAACATTAACTACTATTGATGGCTGGCGGTTACCACCTATTGATATCTTGGATAGGTCTCCTGAGGTTGAGTTCAGTGAAGCCGACAATCTACAGAGAGCCAAGCTTATTGAAGAAGCTCTAGCCAGTTATGGTGTTGAAGCTAAGGTTGTGCAGATAAACGCTGGGCCAACAGTTACTCAGTTTGGTGTGGAACCAGGCTGGGACAGGAAGATGAAGGAAATAAGGGAAAGAGATAGAGATGGCAATGTCAAGATAAGGCTGGAAGAAGTATCCAGGACAAGGGTTAAGGTGGAGAGGATTACCTCACTAGCTAACGACCTGGCTCTGGCTCTAGCGGCATCCAGCATCAGGATTGAAGCCCCGGTGCCGGGTAAATCGGTAATCGGAATTGAAGTGCCCAATACAACTTCAAGTGTGGTTAGCCTGCGAGGAGTAATAGAGACCACTGCCTTCCAGAGAATAGAGACAAAGTCTAAGCTAGCTTTGTCACTAGGTAAAGGTGCTGGTGGCGAAGCAATAGCTGCTGACTTAGCCAGAATGCCCCATCTGCTTATTGCCGGCGCTACTGGAAGCGGCAAGACTGTTTGCCTGAATTCTATTATCTGCTGCCTGTTATTACATAATACCCCTAATGAAGTTCGGTTCTTTATGATTGACCCCAAGAGGGTAGAGTTAACCCCGTTTAATAGCATACCCCACCTGGCGACACCAGTCATAGTCGACACCAACAAGGCCCTAGGCACACTGCGCTGGCTCAACCAAGAGATGGATAATCGCTACCAAAAATTGGCTACGGCTGGGGCTCGCAACACTGAAGACTACAATAGAAAGAAGGCTGGGGACGAGAGACTCCCTTACCTGATACTAATTATTGATGAGCTAGCCGATTTAATGATGGCCGGCTTTGATGAGGTAGAGCATATCCTGTGCCGCTTAGCTCAGCTTGCCCGAGCTACTGGCATCCATCTCGTCGTGGCTACCCAGCGCCCATCGGTAGATGTGGTCACCGGCTTAATCAAGGCTAACTTCCCCACCCGCATTAGTTTTGCCGTTACCTCACAGGTAGATTCACGCACTATTCTTGACATGGCCGGTGCTGAAAAACTGCTGGGCAGAGGAGACATGCTCTATGCGCCCACTGAGGCAGCTAAACCTAAACGCCTTCAGGGATGCTATGTCTCTGATGTCGAGACAGAGAGGCTTGTTTACTTCTGGAACAGCCAGCGGAGGGAAGCGGTGGCTCCACTAAAGATTGAAGAGCTTACCCCATTTGTAGCTGCTGGCAGAAGAGATAGCTATCCTAGGGACCCACTCCTGGACGCTGCCAAGCAACTGGCCAAGGAACACAAGAACATTTCAACCTCATTCCTGCAACGGCGTTTGCATATCGGTTACCCCAGAGCCGCCCGCATTATGGAACAGTTTGAGGAGGACCAAGCCAAAGAGGAGCAGGATAACACCACCACCTGACAAATCATAGTGAAGTCAGGAACCCACTAAAAAGATGGAGGCCCTGCCATCTGATCACAGGAGCAGAACAATGGGCACAACAGTAGCTATCAGCCCTATAAAAACGACCACCAAAATGAAAAGATTGTATCTGGTATTGTAATCGCTCAAAAGAGACGCATCATAATACCCTTCTACACCCTGGTCTTTGTACATCTTCAGCAGCCCATTTATCAGCTTTAATCTTGTTTGCTTTCCCCTTAACAACCCAAATATTACGACGAGGTTGACCACTATCAAGAGAGCAATAAACATGAAGAACACGATCCATGTAGTAGTAGTAACATCCCCACCCCCAGCCACTGCAGAATTAACAGCCAGAGTTACCAGATTAAGAAGAATCGCAGTGATGACAAAAATCGTGTCCGTGCGTGCATTCTGTTGGAGTTCTGTAATAATGTGCTGATGAACTCGCTCAATCATATAACCTCCTTCTAATATCTTGTATTATTTTTCAAGCCTGCGTCTTAATCGCTTGAGAATAGCATCCATATATATCTTAGCCAGATTTCGCCCATGCTTGGGTATTCGTTCTCGCTTTTTCTTAAGCCGTTTCTCGCGGCGCTCTTGTCTTGTCTTTACCTTCTCTTCGTTCACTTCTTTATTTCCACGTACTCAAACTCTTTTCTCAACTCAATGATGCGGTCACGCAGCAGGGCTGCCTTCTCAAATTCAAGGTTTCTGGCAGCTGTCTTCATCTGCGCTTCCAGTTCTTTAATTAGACGAACTACATCTTCTTTACTAGTAATAGCTTCAGCCACATAAGGAGTACGAGTTTCAGCCACCGCCCGCACTCGCTCGGTGATATCTTTGATTGCCTTCTTTATCCCCTGTGGGGTAATGTTATGCTCTCTATTATAGACTTCCTGAATCTGACGACGACGCTGTGTTTCCTTTATCGCCGCCGCCATAGAATTAGTAGTAGTATCAGCATACATAATGACCTGCCCATCTATGTGGCGAGAGGCACGTCCCATTGTCTGAATCAATGACCCTTCTGACCTTAAAAAGCCCTCCTTATCTGCATCAAGAATAGCCACCAGACTTACCTCCGGCAGGTCGAGCCCCTCCCGAAGCAGGTTTATCCCGACGACTACATCGTAAACGCCAAGGCGGAGGTCGCGCAGTATCTCCACCCTTTCCAATGTATCAATCTCAGAGTGAAGATAGTGGGTCTTTATCTCCAGCTCTATCAGGTAATCAGCCAGCTCCTCGGCCATTCTCTTGGTCAGTGTAGTTACCAGGCAGCGCTCCTTTTTATCAACCCGGGTCTTAATCTGCTCTAACAGGTCGTCAATTTGCCCCTTGGTTGGTTTAATCTCAACGGTAGGTTCAAGGAGACCGGTGGGGCGGACTAGTTGCTCCACCACCTGCTGGCTGTGCTCATACTCATACTCGGCCGGCGTGGCTGAAGTGTAGATAACATGGTTGATACGCTGCTCAAACTCGGTGAAGTTCAGCGGGCGATTGTCCAGAGCCGAAGGTAGACGAAAGCCATATTCCACCAGGGTTTCCTTACGGGAACGGTCACCGTGATACATACCCCGAATCTGGGGGATGGTCATATGCGATTCATCAATAAATAGCAGAAAGTCGTCAGGAAAGTAGTCCAGCAGTGTCCACGGTGGACTTCCCGGAGCCCGCCCTGACAGGTGGCGGGAATAGTTCTCCACCCCGGCGCAGTAGCCGGCTTCCTTGAGCATTTCTATATCATAATTGGTGCGTGACTCAAGCCTGGCTGCCTCCAGCACCTTCTCCTGTCGCTTGAGCGTGCTCAGCCTCTCCTCCAATTCTTGTTTTACGGTTTCAATAGCCCGCATCAGCTTATCATGCGAGGTAACAAAGTGCTTGGCGGGATAAATGTCCACCGAGTCCAGTTCAGCTAATAGCTCGCCGGTTAACGGGTCTATCTCTACAATACGCTCAATATTATCGCCGAAGAACTCAACCCGTAGGGCTAGCTCCTCATAAGCCGGTTGTATCTCCAGGGTATCGCCGCGAATACGGAACCTGCCGCGGGTGAAGTCAACGTCGTTGCGCTCATACTGCATATTGACCAACTGGCGGAGGAGCTTCTCCCGACGGTAACTGTTGCCCCGCTTGAGGCTGCAGACAAAGCTGCGGTATTCCTCAGGCTCGCCCAGTCCATAGATACAGGATACCGAAGCGACAATAAGCACATCCCGACGTTCAAAAAGGGAACGGGTGGCGGCATGGCGCAGCTTATCTATCTCCTCGTTTATGTCAGCCTCTTTCTCAATATAGAGGTCATGGCGAGGAACATAGGCTTCAGGCTGATAGTAGTCGTAATAGCTGACGAAGTACTCTACGGCGTTATTGGGGAAGAACTCCTTAAACTCAGTGGCAAGCTGAGCGGCCAGTGTCTTGTTATGGCAGATAACCAGGGTGGGCCTGTTTACCCGCTCAACAACATTAGCCATGGTGAACGTCTTACCGCTGCCGGTAACCCCCAGCAGCGTCTGGCGCTTAAAGCCCTTATTCAACCCCTCCACCAGCTCATCCACCGCCTGGGGCTGGTCACCGGTCATCTTAAAATCAGAAACTATTTCAAAGTTTGGCATGTTTACTTCTGCTAATATAAATTTCAGTAACTGGCACTCTGCTTGACTGTATGGATAATCAACTTAATAGACCTGACAAGTATTCCGATACCCATTCCAATTGAAATGAGAATTAGAAGTATTCTTACGCCTGTATATGTAGCGTCGGCGGCAGTAGTATTGGGTATTACGCTGAAATCGAAAGGATAGACAGACAGCAGAGTTAAAACCGTGGCAAGCCCAAACGCGTTTAAGATGATAAGCACAATTTCACGCAGCGTATACCTGTCGAAGATAATCAAAATAATATGGCCTATTATAGCTAAACTTAATGCTGTGGTAAGAATTGGCAGCCATAAATTGATGTCTTCTGTAAAGAACGGGTATCTGATCCACGTAGTAACACCACCTACCGTTTCCGAATGATAATAGGCTACATAAGTATTAAAAAAATTGAAGAATACTAATAAAACAATACTCCATGCGATTGTAAAAGCGGACCCTGTTATTCTCCCACCTCTTGTGCTTTTAAAGAACTGCTCTACCTTATCGCCAACTTGTTTGCCTAAATCTGCACTGGGAGGTGGGGGCGGTTCTGTTTTTATTCCTGATGGCGCTACTATTTTCTCGGCAACATCACCAGCCAAGGGGAGCTTGTATTGCTCACCACTGTATGCCTTAACCATCAAGATTATCCAGAGTATAAACCCTGTAATCCGTAGAATCCAAGAAAAGGCACCCCCGACTATGGGTATCCAACCAAGGATACCCCAAGCAATTGTAAGGGCGCCAAATACAACAATCGACTGCACAGCGTGAAAGCGGACCCATCTGTTTTTCTGCTCCAAAATGAGAAAGACGATGCCGCTTATCCAGCCGCCAACATAACATAGTAATCCGGCAATATTTGGCTGCAGCCCGGTACTTGTACTTCCTAGCTCTGTCTGTTTTTCCCTCTCTATCTGCTCCCGCGCCTCAATCCGCGCCTTCTCTTCCTCATAGATTTTCTGCTTTTCTTCTGACGATAAACCCATTTCAATACTCCTTATGGTTTTTACTCTGGGTGAATGGTCTCTGCTTTGTCAAAGTTTTAACTAGTTATTACTTCCCCCCAAAATACTGTAGTGCCAGCTTAACCCTTTCCTCCAGACTCAACTCAGAAGAGGCGGGCAGGGTGGCTACGGCGCGGGTGGCTTCAGCCATGGAATAGCCCAGGGAGGTTAAGGAAACTAACACTTCGGCGTTTTCCTGAGCTAACTCAGCGGCGGGAGTTGTTATCCAGCCGGCACCTATCTTCTCCTTAAGCTCCAGGATAAGGCGGTTAGCCATCTTCTTGCCTATCCCGGGAACCATAGTCAGCATGTCAGCACTGCCGGTAGCAATAGCCATAGTAAGCCGTTCCACACTCATCGCTGAAAGCATCGCCAGTGCCAGCTTGGGACCTAATCCCGATACTCCAATCAAGGTCTGGAAAAGCCCCAGCTCATCAGCCGAGGTAAAGCCATAGAGGGTAGCGTTATCCTCCCTGAGATGAAAGTGAGTGTGCAGCTTTATCTCCTCACCAATACTGCCAAGACTACTCAAGGCGGAGGTGGACATATATACCTGAAAACCTACCCCGCCAACATTAATAATGGCACAGTCACTACCCAGCGCCTCTAATTTCCCATGAAGACTAGCTATCACTTCTTCTACCTCTCTCTTGCTTAGCCAGCAAACTCTCCAGGTGTATCTCACGCAGGTGGCAAATAGCCACTGCCAGAGCATCGGCGGCATCATTCGGCTGCGGCACCTGAGATAATCCAAGCTGGAGCTTGACCATTTCCTGAATCTGCTCCTTGGAACTAGCCCCGTAACCAGCAACCTTCTGCTTTATCTGGGTCGGAGTATATTCATAGACGGGGATTTTCCTATCAGCTGCCGCCAGGATAGCCACCGCCTGAGCTCTACCTATTGCCAATGCCGACTTTACATTCTTAGCCACAAAAGGCTGCTCTACAGCCACCGCATCAGGCTGATAATGCGAGATAATTTCTGAAAGTCGGCCATGCAAATAGCTCAAACGCTCCCCGATTGGGGAGCGTGCCGGACTGTTTAAGGCGCCACAATCAACCAGGGCTATTTCATCCCCCCCACCTTCTATTATCCCGTAGCCCATAGTTACTGTGCCCGGGTCAACACCCAAAATTCTCATCACATTACTGATACTTCTCTAGAATAGAGTCGGAAAAGTCGGCATTACTGGATACATGTTGCACTTCATCCAGCTCCTCCAACTTATCCAATAGCCTCAGTGTCTGTAGTGCTGGCTTCTCCTCAAGCTCAACCATAGTCTTGGGCACCATAGATAGTTCAGCCGAGTCTATAGGTAAATTTTCCTGCTCCAGTGCTGCCCTGACCGTCTCAAGCTCCTCAGGCTTGGTATAAACCTCTACATAAGCATTCTCTACCTTAACATCCTCGGCACCGGCATCTATAGCCCGCAAGGCTAATTCCTCAACATCTAAATTATCGGTCTTTACCATAATTAATCCTTTTGAGTCAAAGAGCCAGGCCACACAACCGCTTTCCCCCAAATTACCACCGTGACGGGAAAATATGTTCCTCACGTCCTGCACGGTTCGATTGCGGTTATCACTCAGAGCTTGCACCAGAATAGCAGTGCCCTTGGGACCATAGCCCTCAAGGGTCATTTCTACCAGAGTAGCCCCCTCCAGAGTGCCGCTACCTCGCTTAATAGCCCGCTCTATGTTATCCAGAGGCATATTGCTATCACGGGCTTTTTGTATTGCCAGACGCAGCCGAAAGTTTATCTCCGGGTTACTGCCTCCCTGACGCACCACCACAATAATCTCGCGGGTCAATTTAGTAAAAAGCTGACCCCGTCTGGCATCAGTTACTGCCTTCTGGTGCTTAATTGAAGCCCATTTAGAATGCCCTGACACTTCTAACCCTCCATAGCCAGCTAATCGAATTCTCTAGTTAATTTTATCACCTCACCTGCTTACGGTCAAAAGGAGGCAACCTCACCTTGTTTCACCGACAACAAAGGCGATAGCGTATTCTTTGGAATGGGAGAGGCTGATAGCAAGTCTATTCAAACCCAAGTCATCAGCTTGACTCTTCGCTTTACCGTAGAGATAGACTACAGGTCGGCCGCTAGGCTCAGATAATATCTCAATATTCCTTAAAGCAATACCCTGGGTTTGGACTCCAACTGATTTTATTACTGCTTCCTTGCCAGCAAAACGGGCAGCAAGAGATGAAGGCTTGTCGCGGTATAGCCTAAGCTCTGGCTCAGTATATACCCGGTGAAGAAACTTCTCTCCCCAGCGGGTTATAGCCCCTTCAATGCGAGCTATCTCAATTATATCTACACCAATATAGTGCATTCTTAGCCACCATACTTATAAGCAGAGAATCCCTCCGAGTTTACCTTAAGTAAATGAGTTAAGCAAGAGAACCAAGGTTGCCTCATTCCAGATTATATGATAAACTTCGGCTGGTATTTACCTTGATTTCACTAATATATCAGTTTCCCTATGGTTAGAGCGAGAGAAGAGTCAGTGTCAGAACCTAATCTGGTTGGTTTTTTGTGCAAATGGTGTAGCTATGCTGGTGCCGATTTAGCCGGAACTAGCCGTAAGAAATATCCAGCCAATATAAAGATAATAAAAGTCCCGTGCTCGGGAAGAGTGGACCCACTTTTTATCCTCAAGGCACTACGTCTAGGTTTTGACGGTGTGTTAGTTTCAGGCTGCCACCCTGGTGAGTGCCACTACCAAACGGGAAACTACCGTGCCCGAAGGAGAATAGCTATAACCAAGAAATTCCTTGAATATATGGGCATTGACCCTCAGCGGATTCAGGCTAGCTGGGTTTCAGCTTCAGAAGGAGGAAAATTCGCCGAGGTAGTTACCGAAGTGACGAGAGAGTTAAAGGAAATCGGCCCCAACCAACTGTTTACTGATGAAAGGCAGGGTGATGGAGCAAAGGCTACGGACTGAGGCAAAAACCCTGCTCGAGCAAGATAAGGTTGATTATATTATTGGCTTTGAACCAGGAATCCTGAAATTTACCACTACTCCTTTAATAACCAAGGACAAAGACGATATCGACCGCCTGGTAATTAACTCTTTTATCGCAAACAATCTGGCAAACTTCCTGACCGAACTCAAAGGCCGGGTCGGCATCGTTGCCAAGGGCTGTGATAGCCGTTCTATTGTCAGCTTGATACAGGATAACAAGGTAGCCAGGGAGGATGTGGTAATCCTGGGCGTTCCCTGTCCGGGGATTATTGACCTGAGTAAGGTAGAAAAACTGGTTGGCAAAGACAGGGATGAGCTAGACGACATCGCCCGGGAAGGGGATAAAGTAGTAATAACGACTGATGGCAAGAGAAACGAATTCTCCATTACTGAAGCCCTCTTTGACAACTGCTTAGGCTGCGAACTTCCCACTCCACAGGAGTATGACATTCTTCTTGGTGAACCAACATCTCCAGTTGCCGAGATAGCGGCAAGCCAGACGCAGATAGCCCGATTGAAAGAAATGACCCCACAGGAGAGGTGGGAGTTCTGGAAAAACGAGTTTAGCCGCTGCATCCGGTGCTATGCCTGCCGAAATGTGTGTCCCGCTTGTTTTTGCCAGCGGTGCTTTGTCGAGGAAACCGAGCCGCAGTGGGCGCTACCAGTGCCAAAGTGGCAGGATAATCTCCTCTTTCAGGTAGTTAGAAATATTCATGTCGCTGGAAGGTGCACCGACTGTGGTGAATGCGAACGGGCCTGCCCAGTGAATATCCCTCTGAGAAGCTTGACTAAAGAGATGTATGACATAGTTAGTGACCTGTTCCAATTTAAGGCAGGAATGGATAAGGATGCACCACCGCTAATGACCCACTATGAGCAGGAAGAAGCTGAGGATTTGGTAAGGTAAAGAAATGACTAAGAAGATAAATAAAAGGGATATAGGTAAGCTCCTTACCCAGTGGAATCAGGAATTTGCCATATTCGTGCCATCCAAGGAAGGTGATACCACCAAAATGACTAGTTGGGACGGTAAGGACGTTAGCTTCCTTGATTGGTATAGAAATACAGTCATACCCCCCAAGGCGAGCTTCTTCCCTCCCTTAGAAGAAATGTTCCACTTTCAAAAAAATAAGGGGAGCTATGATTTAGAACTTCCTGCCTCTGATGGCCAAAAGAAGCTTATTTTTGGTATTCGTCCCTGCGATGCTAAAGCTCTGGCTATTCTAGATATGATCTTTAAGGATGCCTATGAGGACCCCTATTACCTGTCCAAGAGGGAAAATACCGTCTTGGTCGGGCTGGGGTGCACTAATCCCTATGACAGCTGCTTTTGCACCTCTCTGGGAAGCAACCCCTCCGACTCGGCTAATGTTGACATAATGCTCACTGATATAGGCGACCAGTTTTTGATGGAAGCAATTACTGATAAGGGCAAAAGCCTAATAGCCAACACCAGCGGACTAGACGATGCTACTGAGGCTGACGAAGCCAGAGCCAAAGAAGCACAAGAGACATCCTATCGTAAGGTAACCAAAAGAGTAGATACCAAGGATATCGAGGAAAGGCTATTATCCTGTTTCGAGGACCAAGACTACTGGGAGAAAGTAACCGCCAAGTGCATAAGCTGTGGCATCTGTACTTTTCTTTGTCCTACCTGCTACTGCTTCGATATTAATGATGAGCTAGTTAAACGGCAAGGGGTAAGATTCAGGAGCTGGGATAGCTGTGCCCTGCCTATCTATACCAAGATGCCAATGGAAAACCCGCGAGAGGAGAAATGGCAGCGAGTAAGGCAAAAAGTGTGTCATAAATATGAATTCTACCCAATGAACTTTGATGTTATTGCCTGTACTGGCTGCGGACGGTGCATTCGCCAATGCCCGGTTAACTGGGATATTACCCAGATACTAGCCAGCTTGCCAGTCAAGGTATAGCTTAAACGGAAAGGTAAAAATGCCAGTTATTGATATTAGTCACAGAAAGAAATTCCTTGCCAAAGGGAATGTTTACCTCCCACATATAGTAGTAATAGAGAAAATAATTGACGAAACCCCTACTGTCAGAACTTTCCACTTCAATTTCAAAGATGAGAAGTTACGGAAAGAGTTCACCTTTGAATCAGGGCAGTTTGCTGAGTTTTCGGTTTTCGGTATTGGCGAAGCTCCCTTCTGTATTTCCTCCAGTCCAACCCGAAGCGGCCACCTAGAGTTTGCCGTGCAACGGGTAGGAAGAGTAACTAATGCCTTGCATCGGCTTGGCGTTGGTGCCGAGATAGGTTGCCGAGGCCCATATGGCAATAGCTTCCCTCTTGATTTCTTGCAGAGTAAAAACCTGGTTTTTATTGCCGGCGGCATTGGCTTAGCCCCACTGAGAGCCTTAATCTGGAATGTCATAGACAACAGGGACAAGTATAAAAATATAGACATTATTTATGGAGCTCGTAGTCCAGCCGACCTATGCTTCAGGTATGACCTGGATTCGTGGAACAAGGATAAAACGGTAAATATAGTAACTACTGTTGACAAAGGTGATGAAAGCTGGACGGGAAGAGAGGGCTTCGTTCCTCAGGTATTGGAACAGGTGGCACCCTCAGCCACAAAAGCAGTAGCTATCGTTTGCGGACCGCCGATTATGATACGATTTACCTTCCCCGTCTTAGAAAAACTAGGCTTTACCCCAAAACAAGTGATAACTACCCTGGAAAAAAGAATGAAGTGTGGCATAGGTAAGTGTGGGCGATGCAATATTGGTAATCTCTACGTATGCCGTGATGGACCGGTATTCTCCTATGCTCAGATTAAGAACTTCATCTCAAGCGAGTATTAGAGGACACCGCTATACCAGCATCCCCTCCATCTCAGCCACGATTTGCTCATTGGTAAAGTGACTAAGGTTTATGGCATGACTGGGGCAACCGCTAACACAGGCACCACAGCCCTTACACAAAGCTTCGTTGACCTGACATACCTCCTTCTCCTCATCAAAGGAGATAGCACTGTAGGGGCAAACAAGTTCACAAATCCTGCAGCCAGAACAGATTCTTTCATCAATAACGGCGGTGGCTGCCTCAATCTCCACCGTACCTTTGCTAATCATAGCCAGAACCTCGGCAGCAGCGGCTGATGCTTGAGCTACCGTATCCGGTATGTCCTTTGGTGCCTGACAGCAGCCAACTACAAAGATACCATCACTCATCGTCGCTACCGGGTCTAGCTTGGGATGCTTCTCCAGAAAGAAACCATCAGCACTGCGACCAATACCAAATAACCGCCCTACTGCCTCAATATCCGATTGTGGCTCTAATGCCACACTCAGAATAACCATATCTACCGGTAAACGGCACTGCCGACTGTCTATTTCATACTGAACAATCAGCTTC
>JAUXAP010000026.1 GCA_030619865.1 Dehalococcoidia bacterium
TGAGCCGGGAAATTCCTTGGCTGAACAATACTCCAACTATACTTACCCTTACTCTATATATGAGCGATTAAAGGACATCACCACCGAACTCAAGCGACGCCAGGTTGATGGAGTTATCCATTATGTCCAGGCCTTCTGCCATCGAGGAATTGGCGACATCATCTTCCGAGATGCCCTGAAACTGCCCATTCTAACCCTGGAAGGAAATGATGACTTTTTCTTAACCCATCATATAAAAACCCGAGTTGAGGCTTTTTTGGATATGCTGGAGCGCAGCCGACGAAGCCTGAAATATAGTCAACAAGCCCTGGTCTAAAAATTATAAGGAGGTATAAATGGCAATCAAGATTGGAATTAATGGCTTTGGGCGGATAGGGAGGTTAACCCTCAGGACAATTAACCAATACCATAGTGGCAAACTAGAGGTGGTAGCGATTAACGACCTTACTGATACCAAGACTAATGCTCACCTGCTAAAATGGGACAGCAACTATGGTCGTTACCCGGGCACGGTAGAAGCAACTGAGGATTCAATTATTGTTGATAGCAAAGAGATAAGGGTGCTCTCAGAACGCAATCCGGGTAACATCCCGTGGCCGGATTATGGCGTTGATATAGTAATAGAGTCAACCGGGCTGTTTACCGATGGCAGCAAGGCAGCAGCTCACCTGCAGGGTGGTGCTAAAAAGGTGCTCATTTCAGCCCCGGCTCGTAATGAGGATGTAACTATTGTCCTTGGCGTTAATGAAGATCGGTATATTCCAGCTCAGCATAACGTTATATCTAATGCCTCCTGCACTACCAATTGCATTGCTCCTGTGGTCAAGGTATTGCATCAAAGCTTCGGAATAAGTAAAGGGTTAATGACCACTATTCATGCTTACACCAATGACCAGAGGCTCCAGGATATGTTCCACAAAGACCTGCGCCGGGCTCGAGCTGCGGCTCAGAACATTGTTCCCACGACCACCGGCGCTGCCAGAGCCGTAACTCAGGTTATTCCTGAGCTCGAAGGCAGACTTCACGGATTAGCCTTCAGGGTGCCGGTAGCTACTGTCTCCGTTGTTGACTTTGTCGCTGACCTAGACCAAGAGGTTACCGTGGAGCAGGTCAACCAGGCTTTCCGGGCAGCGGCTGAGGGACCATTAGCCGGAATTCTGGAGTACTGCCAGGAACCGCTGGTTAGTATAGATTTCAAGGGGAATCCAGCCAGCGCTATTGTTGATGCCCCAAGCACTATGGTCATTGGTGACAATATGGTCAAGGTGCTTGCCTGGTACGATAATGAGTGGGGTTATAGCTGTCGTTTGGCTGACCTCGCTACCTATGTTGCCGGATAAAGGGTTATAACTGTCACTAATAGGTATTGACATTGCTGTATAGGTGTGCTTAAAATAGCTAAATTAATATTGAGGTGGGAAATGAAATTAGTGGTTATAGGTTTTGGACAGTGTGGTGGCAGGATTGCCGATGAGTTTGCTCGACTAAACAAGAGGGCGCGTAGATGGCGTGGGATTGAGATAATTACCGGTGCCTTCGCCGTCAACACAGATGCGGCTGATTTAAGCGGACTATCTACTATAAAATCTGACTACCAGCATAGAGTCCTCATCGGAGGTCGAAAGACTGGCGGTCACGGCGTAGGTAAAATAAATGAACTGGGTGCTGAGATAGCCAGAGAAGACAGCGACAAGGTTATAGATGCTATAAGAACAGCACCGCGTTTCTTTGAGACGGATGCCTTCTTACTGATTGCCAGTGCTGCCGGTGGCACCGGCTCTGGAGCAATACCAATAATGACCAAGCACATAAAAGAGCGCTATGTGGATAAACCAGTATATAATCTTATTGTCCTTCCTTTTCAACACGAGGAGGACACAGAGGAAAGAACTATCTACAACTCAGCCGCATGCCTTAAATCTGTCAGTTCAGTAGCTGATGCCATAATTCTGGTTGACAATCAAAGGTATGTTAGGAAGGATTTCTCGCTTAGAAATAACCTGGCTAAAATTAATGCCCTGATAGTTGAGCCATTCTACAACCTACTCTGCGCCGGCGAAGAGAAGAAGTCTAAATATATTGGGGTAAGGATGCTTGATGCTGGAGACATAATACAGACCCTGGTAGGCTGGTCAGTGATAGGCTACGGTAAATCACAACTACCACTAATCAGGATTCCCTTCGCAGGCACGCGTAACTTCAGGAAGAAGAGCACTGAAATCCATAGAGGAATTCAGGCAATGGACGAAGCCGTAGGTGAGCTATCACTCAAGTGTAGCCCTATGGATGCCAGTAGAGCACTGTATCTTCTCTCGGCGCCAGCTAAGGAAATGAATATGGAATTGATTAAGGACCTCGGAGACTACCTAAGAGATATAGCCTCGGAGGCTATCATAAGGAATGGCGATTACCCCAGGGAGAAAGGCATGCTAGATGTTACTGTAATCCTGTCTGAACTTAGTGATGTGGAAAAAGTCAGGGACTACTATGCTAGGTCAACCAGCTTTATCCCTGAGGTCAGAAAAAGACAAAAAAGAGTGGAGAGCAAACTTAGCCAAATAGACGAGGCAGCAAAGGATATACCCTCGTTATTATAATTAGCCAACCTGAGCTATTATGTTAACCAAGCGATAAAGCCATACCAGACTAAAGGAGCTTGGGGAGAGAGGGACATCCAAAGGCGTCCTTTTGAGGCAGTTGCTATACCCAAATTCAATCCTGCGGACGAAAAGCACCAGAGGCTGGCAAAGCTATCAGAAGAGTGTCACCAAAAGGTGACTCAGCTGGCTGTGAAAGGCAAAGCCATCGGCTTCCTCCGCAATAGGGTCAGACAACACCTGAGCGCCGAGATAGACGAGATTGACGAGCTAGTAAAGGGTATCCTTTCCCAATCGTTTAACCCAAAAAGCTGGTAGATTGTAGGTGCTAGCCACTCATCTAATTACACTACCGCAGCTTATAGTCCGTTTTGCAATGCTCGATATTTTCAGCTACAATTCATACCAGATACACGTTATACTATATGGATATTTGCCCTGATAGTTATGGGACTAGGAATTATTATTCTAGGCATATTCTTTATTTTAGCTATGCGGCGGGTGCGGGGAATTACCAGGTAAAAGCTTTAAGGAGTGATGCCAGTGCCAATAAAGGTTGAAATGGAAAAGATTGTCTCCCTCTGCCGGCGACGCGGTTTCATTTTCCCCAGCAGTGAAATCTACGGTGGACTGTCCAGTTGCTGGGATTATGGACCTTTAGGAGTGGAGCTGAAGCGGAATATAAGACAAGCCTGGTGGCAAGCTGTGGTTCAGGAACGTGATGATATGGTGGGTCTAGATGCTAGCATCCTGATGCACCCCCAGACCTGGGTAGCCAGCGGACACCTTGAGGGGTTTGCTGACCCTCTGGTAGAGTGTAAGAGCTGCCATCTGAGGTGGCGCCACGATGACTTAGCCGGCAATAATTGCCCTGCCTGCGGTGGTGAACTAACTGAGCCCCACCTGTTCAACTTAATGTTTAAAACCTCTATGGGGCCTATTGAGGAAGAGGCAAATGTAGTTTACCTACGCCCTGAGACAGCCCAGGGTATATTCGTTAACTTCCAAAATGTGCTTAATACCACCAGAAAGAGGCTGCCCTTCGGCATTGCCCAGATAGGTAAAGCCTTCCGCAATGAGATTACCACCGGTAACTTTATCTTCCGCAGTCGGGAATTCGAGCAGATGGAAATCGAGTTCTTTGTCAAGCCCGAAACCGATAAGGAATGGTTTAACTACTGGCTCGAGGAGCGCCTCGACTGGTATGTGAAATTAGGCATTAAAAAGGAGAGCCTCCGGCTACGCCAACATACTAAGAGGGAATTGGCTCACTACGCCAGAGAGTGCTATGACATTGACTACCTAGTCCCTATGGGCTGGGCTGAGCTAGAAGGCATCGCCAATCGTGGTGACTTTGACCTTGTTCAACATGCTAAGTATAGTGGCAAGAGCTTGAATTACCTTGATGAGGAAACTAAAGAGCATATTATCCCTTACATAATTGAGCCATCGGCAGGGGTAGACCGCTCAGCTTTAGCTTTCCTTTGCGATGCCTACGATGAAGAACCAGACAAGGAGGAAATAAGGGTGCTACTCCACCTCCACCCCACTCTAGCTCCTATTAAAGTAGCCGTATTACCCTTAAGTAGACGGGAGAAACTGGTGGCAGTAGCCAAAAAGATATACGCTGACCTACGCCAAAATTGGATGGTAAACTATGACGATACCCAGAGTATCGGCCGGCGCTACCGGCGCCAGGATGAGATTGGCACTCCTTTCTGTGTCACCATTGACTTCCAATCACTTGAAGATAAGCAAGCCACCATCCGAGAGCGTGATACTATGAATCAGATACGAATCCCCATCAGTGAATTGAAGACTACCCTACAGGCCAAGCTAGAAGGAGAAGCCCTGTTCGTCCTCCCCCCCGGCGGCAAGATATGGAAGGGAGGGGGAGAGGAGTGACAAACAGGGACAGGGGCGAGGAAAAACGCTAAGGAAATAAATTGTTTGGACTTCATTTATGGAAGTTGAATTAGTTTGATAAAAAGTAGCGACAAAGTACTATTCAATGTTATTTAAGGATGATATATAATATATGCGTTTGACTGCTTGTGGCAGTATGATATACTGGTATATGGTATAGATTACATAATCATTCAGTAGACCGATGGCAACGAAATTGTCTGCAAAAGCGTGGAAGTACATATTTGAGATACGTTATCCTGCAACTGCTCACTTGTTTGACAGGCGTGGTTTAATAATAGAGCAGTTTAAAGGTGAGCCTTTTACCGAATGGAGAATAGAAAGAAATAGGGTTGACCTTTATGATAAAGGAAAGACTATATCTGTATTTGCTAGTTTTAAAAATGCCGGCGCTACGGTAGAAAATCCACCTAATTACACGTATTTTAGGGATCATATTCAGAGGTGGTTGCGTTTAATTATGCCAGAAATTAAATATAATAGGATAGATAGAATAGGGTTCAGGGCTATAAATTTGGTGGAGATTAACAATTCATCATTTGAACAATTATTTAGGTCTTTTATAAACAGTTACTTGGTAGTTAATCAGGAATTGTGGGAGCTAAAGGTAGCTAAACCTAAGGATATTGGCATTGTGGTAGACCTTGTAGACGGTGATAATAAACTGCATGTAGTTACAGGTCCTATGGAACAGGTGCAAGCAAAAACTTATTTTGAGTCTAGTGAAGTTCAAGACAGGGTTCCCCAGCTTTCAATATTCGCTGATGTAGACTACTTTGCTAGCAATCCCAATTTTGAGGAAAGTCGGATGATTCAGGCGATTATGAAATTCGTGAATGATGCGGCAGGAAAAATTGAATCTTACCTTGGGGAATACTTGAGTATATTCAAGCAATAGGAGGGATGAAGATGGCGCCAGTATTAGTACGACCACGTTATGGCACTGGGATGGGTGCGGGGAGAAGCAGTGAGGATGTTGTTACGGATGGAGGTGTTACATCCAATGAGTATTCGGGTAGTGGGTTGCCTATATATGGAGGGGTGCTGGGAGAATCGGAATTGTACTACACCGGGGAACTTTTTTCTCCGCTAAGCAAAGCTACTGAAAGCATTACAGATGTTATTGACTTAGAGGCTGAAAAGGGTGAAGAATTGGGCGATAGTTGGTCTTTTGCCACACCAACTGAAAAGATTGAATCAGCAGTGCCGGTTATCTCTAGAGAGACTGAAATTGCATGGGTTGCCTCTCATTCTGAAGAGCTAGCTCAGTTTGAGGGTCAATGGATCGTGGTTGATGGACAAAGAGTTGTTGTAAATGGTTATGATTTTGCGGAAGTCACCAAAGACGCAAGGTCAAGTGGAGTAGAAATCCCGTATGTGATAAGGATTGAAACAGGGGAAGAAAGACCGTTTATCGGATGAACGCACAATCTGAAATACGTCTTACATTTCAACGCTCCGCTAGATTTACATCTGTGCGTACAGCGCAGGGAATGTGTCTGAGGCCGATTTTGCCAATAAGGTTGAGCTATGGGGGCAAATCAGTAGATTTGAACGCAATGGTAGATACTGGTGCTGACTTTTCAACATTCGATATAAGGGTAGCGAAGAGCTTAGATATACCAGATGACCAGCTGATATTAGATAATGGAACTACATTAGGTGGTAAGACAAAAATGTGGTATTGTCCGATAACCATCAGTCTGATGGGTAAGTCATATGAGTGCCGAGCTGCCTTTGTCAATAATCCCGATTGGCTTAATGTTATTGGAAGGGATACGATTTTTTCGAAAATGCAATTTGCGTTTCGTCAATCAATAAGGCAATTCTACGTAGCACTACAACCTTAAAACGGACTAAGGCCGTGCCAAAATAATGAAAATCCTCCACTTTGCCGACCTTCACCTTGGTGTTGAAAGCTACGGGCGCATTGACCCAGTTACTGGACTATCCTCGCGCTTCCTTGACTTCCTATCCGCCCTAGACCAGGTCGTAGATTATGCCCGGCAAAATAAGGTAGACCTTGTTCTCTTCTGCGGTGACGCCTATAAGAGTCGTGAGCCTAACCAAACTCAGCAACGGGAGTTTGCCAAACGCATAAATCGCTTATCCACCAGTGGTATCCCTATCTTCCTCCTCATCGGTAACCACGACCTGCCCAACGCCATAGGTCGGGCTACCAGCACCGAAATCTTTGATACCCTGGCCGTTAAAAATGTTTACGTCTCCAACCGCCCCGAAATTTACCGCATCCCAACTAACAGTGGCACTATTCAAATAGCCTCCCTACCCTGGCTAAGGCGCAGCGGTCTATTAAGCAAAGAAGAGACTAAAAATCTTACTTTTGAGCAGATTAATCAACGATTACAGCAGGTGTTAACCAATATTATTGCTGCCAATATCCCCAAACTTAACCCCGGGCTACCGTCTATATTAGCTGCCCATGTCTGGGTCTCCAGCGCCCAGGTAGGCTCAGAGAGGTCAATGACCATAGGGCAAGAGCATATGCTGCTACTAAGTAATGTGGCTAATCCTGCTTTTGACTATATAGCTTTGGGTCATATCCATAAGCACCAGGTTCTGTCCCATAATCCCCCGGTAGTCTATCCCGGTAGCCTGGAGCGGCTGGATTTTAGCGAGGAAGAATATGACAAGGGATTTTACCTAGTAGAAATTGAGCCAGATAAGGAAGCAGGTAAAAGACGAGTCTCCTTTGATTTCCATCAGGTAACCGGGCGCCGCTTTCTCACCATTAACACTGGTATTGAGTCACAGGACACCGACCCCACATCAACTGTGCTCAGGGCTATTGCCGAGCAAGAGGGCAGTGTCAGCGATGCCATAGTCCGACTAAACATCAGCCTGCCCGCCGAAATTGAGGGTCAGCTCAGGGACAACGACATCAGGAGTATTATGAAAGAGGCTTATTATTTTACCATTGCCAAGGATATACAGCGAGAGACCCGCCTCAGACTGGGGAAGTGGACTGCCGAAGAATTAACTCCTATTGAAGCCTTAAAAGCCTACCTTGAATCAAAAAAGGTCTCCCCAGAGCGAGCCAAGCTCCTGCTTGAGTATGGTGAGAAGCTGATACAGGAGCAGAGGACTAGAGAAGGGTAGAAAGTCTTTTGCAGAGGAGCGTCTAAGAGAGGTATAGCCCCCTCTTTTTTAATATACTTCCCCCTCTCTTTTGAAGGAGGGAAGCTCGAATGAGCTACGCCCATTTAAATGGTTCTACACTATTAAGTGTGAAAAAGGATAATTGATATGCACCCGCTGTGCTGCCAACAGAAAGGTGACATCGTAGCGAGTAAGGAAGAAGCAGAAACAATTAAAGGGAGGATAACGCATACCCAACCCGGTATATGGTGGAGCTAGTGCTAATAAGAAGGTGTAAAAGGCAGCGCGGGCGCTTGGTTTCTCTGCCTACGCTTCCCAAGCAAGATGTCGAGGGTTCGAATCCC
>JAUXAP010000019.1 GCA_030619865.1 Dehalococcoidia bacterium
GCCAATGTTGACCATATAGTCGGTTATGGCCAAACCCTTAGGGCACTCCAGTGGCGATGACAGTGACAAAACAGGGTGCCCAAGCTCGTCTGACAAGGATTGATATAGCTCTGGTTCATTAGCTAGCTCCCCGGAGACATACATTGGTACCTCAGAATCAAGGGGCGTTTCCGGATTATTGGAATTATAGAATTTAACGGTCCGCTCAAGCTCTTCTTTTACAATTGATAATTTCTTTTTGAGAGATGCAGCTTTTTTGGGAAGAGGCAGGCTGCGGATTAGCTCAGGGACTCCGTCTACCATAATTACAACATCAAATTCAGTCGGCTGGACGTCAACAATTATCGTGGTAGCTTCCGTTACCAACCTTGCTAGGGCTAGGGGTTTTATGCCCACAATATATGGGTTGAGCCCTGCCTGCTGAAGCATTGTAAGTAGAGCATCGGCACTTCTGCGACGCATAGCAACCAAAAAGACCTGTGTTTTTCCTTCCGGGGCTGGAATAGTCTGCCACGAGATATAAAGCTCCTCAAGGGCAACTGGTAACAGTCTTTCTGCCTCCCGTGTCACCGCTTCAGCCAACATTGCCTTCGGTAACTGGGGTAAGATGATTGGCCGGGTTAGGCAAAGCAATGCGCTTGAGCCGACAATGACCTTCCTCTGCTTCACTTTCTGGGTACTAAGAAACTCCTTGAGTTTATCGGCAAGTTTTGCTGGCTCAGCGATAACACCATCGGTAACCAAACCTGCTTCCAGCGACAAGCTAGCCCACTTTATTATCCGTCTACCATGGGCTACCACTAACCGGATACTGGTATCATCAATATATAATGTAACAACCTTCTTAGCCATATTAACCATATTAATCACCTTGATAGGTATAAATAAGCAGCTGGATGGTAGCTGATGGTTCTTCTATTTCTTCTCCTTCAATAACCTCAGGAATATTCATTTTTATCGATTCCACAACATTGGTGGGGAACTCCTGGCTCAGCTCACGGACAAAGCTAATTAGATTGGGCACATCTCCCTCAATTGTTACATTGAGTGGTAGAGCTGAGAAGGTAGCCTCTTCCACTTCCTTGCTTGTTAGACTTGATGAGTTAATCTCAACCACTTCCACACTAGTAGCCTCAGCAAGTGCAACAAATAAGGCCTCAATGACCTCAATGTTCTCAATTGACGGGCTAAGATAAGCCTTATTAGCGGTAACCTCAGACTCAATTTGAGCCAACTGGCTTTCCAGCTCCTCTTGCTGAGCGGAAAGCTCATCAGGTGAATATTTGGCTAACCTCAACTGCGCCAGAGACAACTCCTCATCTAGTCGGGTTTTCTCGTTTTGCTGTACACCGTAGGCGGCACCCAGGCTAGACACCAGAATAACGAAAATCCCGACGGCTAGTAATATCCAGCTTGTTCTAGTTATTCTTATTTTCATAGGTTTATACCATGCCTCAATGCGTGAAGGATATAATTGTTAAGTAACCGAAACCCAGTGCAATTAGCGCTTCTATCTCAGTGTTTCCATCGGTAGCTATGATTTGGTACTTTCCTTCAGATGTTGCCTCGTGCCAGTCGCCAGACCACTCGCCTCCACCAATGTGATAATTACCATTAACTATCTCGGTGTATGTTCCAGACACGGGGTCGTAGTCCCGAAGGAATACCCAGAAATCACCCTCATTGTCATAGTTAAACCCGTCTGGGGCGGCCCAGAGATTAATGAGTAATGTCCCTTGAATGTGTATATCGCTAGCGTAGGGAGTGGTCTGCCAATTCTGATACTCCTTTAGCTCAAGCCCATCTGGCCCTCCCAAGCTTTGCTCTATCTTCCGGCCTGGATCTAAGTCCCAGTTCTGGTCATAGTTGTAGAAGTTGGTAGCCGTCGGTTGGGTTTCGTCCATGGGGAGGTTTGTCTGGGCATCGGTATCAGCAGTAGGAGGAGTAGGGTTGTTGTGCAGATAATAGGTTATGTTTCCTGACGTAGTAGGGAGGTGGACGCCAGCAGAATAGGCCTCTGTGTCATAGGCAAAGTTGCAGTGATCGTCGCTTATCACAGTAACCTTAAACTCCAGTATATGACCTGCCGGGATTACATAGTCCGCATACAAATCGAGTCCGCCTGTTTCACCCAGCCCGCTGAGTCTAGTAATAGTAACGGACACATCTCTACCATTGATGTTTGTCGAATAATTAACTGTAGGGCTCTCCGGGGTCATGGCGTTGGCGAATCCTGACTCATACAGGAGCCGCCAGTAGGCGTGATCGATTGCTGAATCATCACTATATAGCTCAACCAGTTTCTGTTCATGCATTTTTGTAGCATTGAGCCCGGTGCTCATATGATCGAGCAGAGGGGAAATCATCAGGCCACCCATAACCAACACGATAAGGACTACGGGCAGGGCTTGGCCTCTTTCATCTGTAAGTAATTTAATCAATATGTTTTTCATTGAACGTCCATCTCTCTGTCATCAACTTGGTCTCGGCACAACTCGGTATACCCTGGTCTGAGACCCCGATGGTGAGGCGGTGCTCACGGTGGCTGTTATTGTTAGGGTGAGCACACCATTTGTGAATTCACTTTTAGTCTTCTCGGAAGCAGGGTCAATATACTGGGCTACAAGGGTTAATTCATTTGCCCCTCCGTTAATGGAATGGTCCCTATGCAGCTTTTTGAGCGCGCTACCGGGTATGTCTTCCAGGGTATAAACAACTTGGTAATTGTCACCACTACTGTCCTCGGTCCAGCTTAGAATCAAAAATTCTGGTGGTGTTAGGCCATCAGCCGTCACGCTCTGTGCCATCTGGGTATCGCGGCTAATCCAGTAACCAGCATTCTGAACCTCGTTGACAGCCGTCATGTGTGCATTGCTTTTCGCGTTTACACTAATTATCTGAGTAGCAGTTGCAACGCCACCAAAAGCGATCAGAGCTGTAATGACGATAGCCACTAGCACCTCAATGAGGGTAAAACCGCTTTCACTTTTCTTCATCGGTCCACCTTAAATATCTCGGTAGAGAGTATTACCTCACCATTACGTTCAACTGTAATCGTCACCTTCTGTATGCCATCATCAGTGGCGTGTACAAGCTCAACAACCGGTGGTGACATGGCCCAGGTCTCAGGTATGGGAAGCTCCGGGTCCACCGGATATTCTGTGGCATCGTATTGATAAGCATAGTTCTTAACGTACTCCATTTCACTGCGGGCTAAGCTTTCTGCAGTAGACAGCTCATCAGCGATAATGGTAGCTCTAGAGGTAGTAGCCAGACCACTTAGAAAGATAGCCGCCACTAAACCTAGGATAGCCAGAGCCATCAGAGTTTCAATCAGGCTTGCCCCGGCCTCATTACCCTTTAACTTTTTGGCAACTTTGAAGAGTTGCATAGTGTTTCTCCCCTGTCTGAACAATAGTCTTGCATCTTTAGAGCTACACAGCCTCTGATTCTTGGTCTGCATACATTAGAGTGCCTGCCCATAGACGGAGTACATAGCCGTGACCAGAGACAAAGCAATAAGAGCCACTACTACACCTATACCCAGAGTTATAGCTGGCTGAATAAACCCGATAAGTGAACGCATCTTATCTTCAACCTCAGTCTCGTAGTTTTCGGCTGCAGCCAGCAGAGTGACATCAAGGTTACCACTCGCCTCACCTACGCTAACCATCTGCACCATCATTGGCAGGAAATAACCACTTTTGGCCATTGACTGAGATAAGCTTTCACCCTTAATCACATCCTGCTGAACCTGAGTAAGTGCATTCTTTATCACCAGATTATTACTATTCCTAATGGACATTGACATTATTTCCGTCATGGATAAACCAGCCTGATATAATATTGACATACTTCGACAGCAGCGGATAAGTTCATTAAAATGACTAGCCTGCCCCATAATTGGTATTTTCAAGACCAGCCTGTCCTTTAGAAGCCTTCCATTTGGTGTTCTCATATATAGGTACACTAAAACCATGATAATAAGTGCTACTACCATAAGATAAGGCCCATAATTAGCAAGCCATTCAGTGGAAGAGAGGATCACCCTCGTCATGGCTGGTAACTCAACCCCAAGTGAGCCATACAGATCAGTAAAAGATGGTAAAACAAAGGTAACTAGTAAGCCAATCACTGCAAAAGCCACAATGCTAATAAGCATTGGATATCGCAAGGCGTTCTTTATCCCTTTTGAGGCTTTGGCATCTTTCTCCATATAATCGGCTACCTGCCTTAGCGTTACCTCGAGATTTCCACTTTGTTCACCAACACTAACTGCCTGGACATAAATGTTGGAAAAAAATTTGTTGTGCTTACCTAGAGCGGCTGAAAGCCGAGAACCGCCACGAAGGTTAGACATTACCTCGCCTATTATTCTCTTGAAATTGTTGTTGGATGATTGAACCTGTAATAGCTCCAAAGAGGTAATTATGTCATTGCCAGATTCAAGAAGTAGGGCCAACTGGCGGGAGAAAGTGATTATCACTTGTGGCTTTATTTTAGAGAAGAGGGATGGGATTATCCGCTCTCGGCTAGGCATAAAAGCAGATACCGGTTTCACGTCGAAAATGTGATAACCCTGAGCGGCAAGGACCTTCTCTGCTACTTCTTGGCTGGCAGCAGCCAGAGTTCCTTTCACTAGTTTTCTGTCCTCAGTACAACCTACATATCGATAATCCATAAACCTTAACCTATAGAAAAGATACTTCGCAGCACCTCGCAAGGGGTGGTAATGCCTTCCTTCACCTTGAGCATGCCATCGTGCCACATTGATTCCATACCTGCTTCTTTTGCCTTAGCCATTAGTTGTTCCATGCTGTCCTCAGCAAGCAGTGCATTCCTTATTTTGTTATTCATGGTCAGGATTTCAAAAGCTGCAGTACGTCCGAGATAACCAGTATTAGCACATGCATTGCAGCCACTTCCGTAAAGGAATTCAGTTTGCGTTTCGCCGAGCTCATTGGAGTAAGCAAACTGGGCTGCATCTGGTGCTTGAGAAGGGTGCTGACAATGAGGACAAACACGGCGCACCATTCGCTGGGAAACAACGCCAATGACTGCCGCAGAGATAAGGAATGACCCCACTCCCAGGTCAAGCAGCCGAAAAAGGGCGCTCACAGCATCATTAGCATGAACTGAAGAAAGTACCAGATGTCCGGTGAGAGCTGCCTGAATAGCTATCTCGGCTGTCTCGGGGTCACGTATTTCCCCCACCAGTATAACATCAGGGTCGAGCCTCATTATGGCACGCAGACCATTGGCAAAAGTCAGACCGGCGCGAGGATTAACCTGAATTTGATTGATATCTTTAAAGTGATACTCTACCGGGTCTTCAACCGTAATTATCTTGCGCTCTTTGCAGTCAAGATCGTTGATTGAGGCATAAAGAGTGGTGGTTTTACCAGAGCCGGTGGGACCACTGACTAAAATCATACCAAAAGAAGATTTCAGCATTTTCTCATATTGCGTTAGGGTACTTGGCAAAAACCCAAGCTCAGAGAGACTAAGGACAGCTAATGATTTATCTAAGATACGCAGTGCTCCCATTTCACCATACGTCGTCTCAATAGTAGCCACTCTGATATCCACCTCTTTATCTCTTACCTTAACCGAAAACTGGCCGTCTTGAGGTTTATGGTCAGCGATGTTCATGTTAGCCAAAATTTTCAACCTGGAGATGAGGGGAGCATGGGCGCTTAAGGGTAGTGACATCGTGTCGTGCAGCATACCATCAATGCGGTAGCGCACTCGTAGTGTATCTTCTTGTGGCTCTATATGAATATCAGAGGCACGATTCTTAACTGCCTCTTGAATGATGAGTTCCAAGGCACGGACTACAGGGGCTCCAGAGACATCTTTAACAGAAATCCTCTCCTCAGTCGGTGATACGGGAGGAGTGGTTTGGCTGAACTGCTCTTCAATCTCACCATAGGCTTTATAATTGCGGTCAATAGCTCGCTGAATCTCGTCAGCAGGAGATAGTAATGGCTCAATTCGTAGACGAGCCTGAGCTGTCAGCGCCTCGAGTGCCAAGACGTCATCTGTCTCCGTCATACCTACCAGCAAACTGTTATTAGATATAGACAGAGGTATTACATTATACTTCCTCGCCATTACTTCAGGAATCAGCTGTAATGCCTCAGGCTGAATTTGGTAGGTATTGAGATTGACAACGGATGTAATCAACTGACTTTCATCTATGAGCATGTCTCCACTTTCACTACTTTTGAATACCATATACTTCGACATCATTTTAAAGCTAAAACTGCTTTGCTTACAATATTACTTTTAGGATTAAGGATACAGTACTCTAGTTTGTTTTCATACTTATTTATGTCCATTTACGTTTACTTATACGTACTTATATCTTACGCTTTGGGATTCATGAGGCTACGTGGGACTTTACGTAAGTTGGGCACAGCCGGTGGTGCTCCTCACCCTGCTTGGGATGCAGTGCAGAAATAAATATATTGTTGGGTCAGGCTCGTTGAAGATGTTTTATCATTCCGATAGAGCGATGCGGGTGCACACAAATACAGTAAAGAAATAGAGTGAAAGATTGGGAGAAGTAGATCTTAAGTGTTTAGATAGAAGAAATTCTGACGCTGCAAAAGCGCCACTGGTCTTAGGGGGAGAAGGTCATTCGATGGTATCCTCGTTCAGCACTATCATGAGCGTTGTTCGTTGCGAGTTCTCCGGTACGCTATCATTCTGTGTCTGTGCCAAGCCTTCCGGAGATTTCTCCCCGTTCAAGCTATCTATCACTCTTTTCACATTTGGTATCTCTAGTAATACCGAAGATAATGCAACAGGCTTGTCTAACGATAAAGTCACCATAGTTTCACCCATATCGCCACCTGACTCCAGTAGAATGTCCACGCCAGGCACGCTAAGCAGTCGTTGCTGCAATTGCCGCATCCATAACTGACCAGCTCTCTGAGGGATTTTCAAAATTACTTGACCACTGTGCAAGCGATAATTATCTTCCTCCGGGGTAGTAGCACGGGCTTCTATGTTAACAGGTTCTTTTTCCTGCTCGAGTTTAGGGTCGGTGGGCTGATTATCTTCCTCCGGGGTAGTAGCATGGGCTTCTATGTTAACAGGTTCTTTTTCCTGCTCAGGTTTAGGGTCGGTGGGCTGATTATCTCCTTCCGGAGTAATAGCATGGGCTTCTATGGTACTAGGTTCTTTTTCCTGCTCAAGTTTAGGGTCGGTAGGCTGATTATCTCCTTCCGGAGTAATAGCATGGGCTTCTATGTTACTAGGTTCTTTTTCCTGCTCAAGTTTAGGGTCGGTAGGCTTATTTTCTAAGACCCAAGCACGCACCTTCTCACTTTCATGCAGGCCCGTTAAATCAAAAACTCGCTCTTCTGCTTGCGCTTTTTCTTGCACTTTTTCTTGCGCTTTGTCATCGGGGGGAGGAGTAACAGCTTGAATCGGCGAGGGTGACGGCTCCTCAGTGGATTGGTTAAAGCTTGAATTCAAATCGCGATATGTTGCCTCGACCGTATTGGAGACATCCTGCTGTATCATCTGCATATTCGTAGAGACCAATTCCTTCGTCTTTTGGAGGGCCATATCCTCTATTGCTTTTGCCTTAGTGATAGCTTCTAGAAGAATGGAGTACGTGCCTTCAATGGAGGCAATGCAGCTTTTCTTGGCCTGATCTAACATTTCTCCGATTTGACGCTTGGCTTCCTCGTTTGCTTGAGATTTGTCTCTCTCAGCTTCTAGTTTTGCTTGTGCCTTAGTGTGCTCTACTAACTGCTTGGTCTCTGCTATCATTGCTTCCATCGCATTGGACATCCTCTGGACATTTGAAAAGTGCTCTAGTCGTTTAAGAACAGCTTCACTTGACCCTGCGATTGTCTCAAGAAAAGCCAGCACTTCATATGGGTCTAGACCATGTTTAACAACGCGGAATTCTCTGCCGAGCAATTCCACAACCTGGTGCCGTACTCTCTTCTGTTGCTTTGGTACGGCATCTGAAATGACTTTATCTTTTGAATTCAATAGACTCATGTGTCTATCATAGAGTCCAGGATTGCAGCGGTCAATAGTACTATAGAACCAGAATAAACAGCCAAAAGTACACTTTATAAATTCTTTGGATGAGACAAAGATTGACTTAGTCTAAGGAATATAGATAAAAGCGAACACCTAGGTAGAGGGCTATTTTATCTAGCCTTTCTCTACCTAGGTGTTATTCTAATACTTGTGATTGCCATTTGCCGGTCAGGGTAAAGGAGCTGGCTAGAATGTAGTCAACGTAGCCTTCAGGGGTGGGTATGAGGATGGCCCACCCCATAAGGACACTTTGACATGCATTCGCTCGACAAAGCTCCAATAGTGGCTAATCATCATTGCCATCGTCATATCCGCCGTCTCCTCCACCTGTTGCTCACCATTTGCCGGTCAGGTCAAAGCCACTAGCTGCAATGAATCCGACGTGGCCTTCAGGGGTAGGGATGAAGATGAGCCATGCGTTAAAGTCACCTTGTCCCTGCGCTCCATCAGTAAACGTCCAGCGCCCGTTGATGGTTAGCTTCGGCAGGTAAGTATTGAATGGTTCAAACCAAACAAACTCCAGAGGTTCAATCTTGCCATTCACTTTGAGAACGTATGACCCATCGTCCATCGCAAGCTCGCCGTGAAGATTGCCGGCCTGGGTCGCCAGCTCAACATTGGCTTTATAGGTCAAGGTGAAGTCGCCGCTGATATCCTCCCCATCAGGAAAAGTACCAGTTAGCTCACGCTCAGCTACTACCCATCTACCACTTTCACCCGCTGGAAACACATCACCAGGCGAGATACCAGTGATAGTTCCGCTAGCAGAAAAGTCTGCCGGTTTAGCGGCCAGAACCGGCACCGACCCCAGGACGGTCAAGACCAAGGCTAGGACCACACTGATAAACAACCTCTTTTTCATTTCTTTCACCTCCTTTCTTTAATAACTCTATATAAATTCTATATAGGATGGATGCACACCTGCATCACCATATTACATAATAAATCATTTCCGTTATAAGTCAATCCAGCAATATATTGATTTTTATATCCTCCATATTAAGTACGGTACCAGTACTGACTTTCCTAGTTTGGCGAAAACTTGTGTGGTGTTAATTCCCACATGAACATAAGAGCCAACCAAGCTGCAGGAGTGCTGGGACATCTTGCCCCTCCTGTTTCACTTATAGTGCGACTGATGTGGAGGCCAGACACGCTACCCAGGAGAACAGGGTTGTCCTGCTTTGCAGCATTAAGCTCCAACCACGGGGCAAGAACTTTACGAATCGATCTCAAGGCTTCGTTGTGCTCCTGAAAATAGTCCTTGCTTTTTCCACTGCCGGAGTTAAGCCCGTCATTTCTGTTACTCCATGCTATTACCATGGTCTATATCTCCTCTCGTAATTACAAATATTGCTTGGTAACCTTTATCCGGATTGTCTTCTACTTTTAGACTCAGTTTATAGCTAGGGTGATAAACAAAGCATAAAAATTTAGGGGAAATCTATAAACATTCCATAAACATTTTCAGGAAATTAAAAAAGGGGAACATTTTTGAGTACCCCCTTTTAGTTACTTCAGGCTTATTTAGCCCTTTGTCTCAGGTTATAGCCTGGAACTGATAGCCAACGCCAGGCAAGGTAATAATATATTTAGGATTCTCCGGGTCAGGTTCAATCTTGGTCCGTAGACGTCTGGTGAAGACACGCAGATACTCTCTTTCCCCTCTGTATTAGGCCCCCCAGATCCTGTTTAAGAGATGAGCATGAGTAAGAACCTTGCCCGCATTAAGTACGAACTCTTGTAAGAGGCTATATTCCGTTGGTGTCAATCTGACTTCCTTACCAGCAACGGTTACCCGTCTTCCCACGAAGTCAACCTTGAGGTCACCACTGGTAAAGGAAGGCTGAACAGGTGTAGCTCCAGCCGTCTTGGTGCGCCGAAACACTGCTTTGACACGAGCCATTAGTTCATTCACGGCAAACGGCTTGGTAATATAATCATCGGCACCAAGGTTCAAGCATTTTGTCTTGTCCTTTACATCACTTCGGCCACTGAGCATGATGATTGGGATTTGTGACCACTCACTAAGCTGGCGGCAGACCTCGAAACCATCTATCTTGGGCATCATTATATCAAGAATCACGAGGTCAGGAAGCTCACTTTCGACAGTCCGGAGTGCTTCGTCACCGTCCATTGCCGTAAGCGTCTCGCAACCTCTAGCTTCTAGACTGGCTCGAAGGAGTTTTATTATCACCGGGTCGTCATCAACAATAAGAATACGGGAACGATGCACTTTACCCTCACTTTCCTATTTGTTTTTAGAGATTTAGCTCGTCATCAATAACGAGCGTCTTATATAACTTCTTACTAACTCTTACTTACCGGCAGGCTGAAGCTAAACTTAGAGCCCTTACCCACCTTACTCTTTACCCCGATTTCTCCGCTGTGTGCCTCTATGATGCCGCGACAGATAAATAGCCCCAAGCCGGTTCCGTTTCTCTGGCCAGGGACGGCGCTCTCTACTTGATAGAAGCGGTCAAACACCCTATCTAAAAGCTCACAAGGGATACCCTTCCCCCTATCAGCTACACTGACAATAATCTTGTCGTCAGCAGGCTGTGCCTCAATTGTAATCTGGCTACCTTTCTTGGAATACTTCACCGCATTTTCAACTAGGTTTATCAATATCTGACCAATGCGCATTTGGTCAACGAAGACTGAAGGTAAGCCTGAAGGAAGCACCACTTGTAGCTGGTGGTGTTCAGTTAGATTAGTCAGCATTTTGCTAACTGAGTCTAGTATCTCGGAAATCTGGTAGTCGTCTTTCTCTAAGCTTAATACCCCAGCCTCAAGGCGTGACATATCTAAGAGGTCACTGACTAAGCGGGTGAGACGGTCAGTCTCCTGGTCAATGGTCTGGATAAAATCGTGCTGTGTTTTCTTATTCCACTTGATACCATGTTGTAGAAGCGCTGTTGTGAAGCCCTTGATTGAAGCCAGTGGCGCACGTAATTCATGGGAGATATTGGACACTAGCTCAGTTTTGAGGCGCTCTGATCTGCGCAAGTTGTCCACTTCTTGTAGCGCCTGCTCTGCTTTTTTACGTTCGGTGATGTCTAATACTAGGCCATAAGAAGCAGTGTGCTCGCTGTTATCCTCAAATACAGGGTCTATTTCCATTAGGGTATAGACGTCTGAGCCATTCTTGTGTTTGAAGCAAAACTCACCCTGCCTTGTGATACCCTGTTTACCACAGTCTAGGTCGTCAATGACTTTCTTCCTTGTCTCAGCAGCCATGAATCCAAGAAGGTTTTTCCCCAGCATCTGGTCAGGGCTATATCCTAGCATCTCTGCCATTCGCTTATTAACGAAGGCTATACGGTTATCTTGGCCAATTCTCCATGTACCGGCCTGTGCCAGCTGCTCCAGTCGCTGATAATTCTCGGATAGCCTTTGCAGTTCCTTAGCTAACTGCTCATTTCCTATGAGTAACTGCTCCGCTTCTAAAGCTAATTGGTAAAGGCTCCGAATGCTATCTTTGATTTCAGCAGGGCTGTTGAGAAGGTCTACGGATTCGAGTGTATGGCTGTTTACTCCATGCTTCATAGGCTGGATATTTACCCTCCTTAATAATCACGGCCAGTAGGCGTTATTATTGGCATCCCAACGCCTATGGTGGCCATGGTTGCATTCTATTGTGCCTAACTTAAGATAACAATCACACTTTCGTACTTTGTAAAATAGTGAAAAAGTAACACATTGGTTACTATGCCTACACCTTTGGCAAGAATTCATACTTAAAGGTATCAACGTGTCTTGTATGTTTCTAATTACCTATGACCAAATAGCTATTGTCAGCAGAGAGCAGCCCATATAAGATAAATCTTGGAAAGAAGCTTCGCACTGCTGAAAGGAGTAGAACTAGCAATGGCACGTCTATCTCTGAAAGAACCTCGGACTAGATTCCGAAGACACTTGCTTCAGCCTGAGGCATTACAATTAATCCCTGAGGCAATGGCAAGGAAACATAGTGCCATACCTCTGGCAGTACATGATGGTATCCTACGGGTAGCTATGGCAAACCCTGCAGACATCTTTGCACTGGAGGCTTTGGCAACCCAGAGCCAAAAGCGTATAGAGATTGAAGTAGCTAGTGATGAGGAAATTCAAGATGCTATCGACTTCAATTATAAAGCCTATGACGAAATAGAGAAGCAGATTTCTAATATTCCCTTACCGAGCAAGACAACCGATGGACAACTTGAACTTGATAATGTTATCAACGCTCCCATAGCTCAGGCTCTCACGCTTATGATAGATGAGGCAGTAAAAGCCCGAGCATCTGACATCCATCTCCAGCCACAGGAAGATAAACTGCGAGTACGCTACCGCATTGATGGCACTCTTCACGATATGCTCTCTCTACCCTTAGCGACGGCTACTCCACTTTGTTCTCGAATTAAAATTCTGGCTAATATGAATATCGCTGAACACCATCGTCCTCAGGATGGTCAGTTCTCATTTAACATGAAAGGTCGGTTATTAGATATTCGGGTAGGAACAACGCCCACTGTCTATGGTGAGATGGCAGCATTGCGACTTCTTGATAAATCCCGAGCCAATCTGGCCCTATCCGAGCTAGGTTTTCTTCCTGAAAGTCTGGCAAAGTATGAAAAGATGCTTAAAGTTCCCTATGGCATGATTTTAGTCAGTGGCCCTACCGGCGCCGGCAAAACTACCACTCTTTATGCTTCGGTAAATTGTCTGGACCACGTTGGGCAGAATATTATCACTATTGAAGACCCGGTAGAGTATCGGTTTCAGAGTATAAGTCAGATTCAGGTTAATTCTCGAGCTGGCATTACATTTTCCAGCGGGCTGAGATCCATACTGCGCCTTGACCCCGATGTGATATTGGTCGGGGAGGTACGTGATGCCGAAACGGCTAAAATTGCCATCCAGTCAGCTCTCACCGGGCATCTAGTGCTGTCTTCAATCCATGCCAATGACGCCACAGGCGCAATTTTCCGCCTGCTTGATTTAGATGTCGAGCCATTTTTAATATCCTCATCGCTTATTTGCGTTGTAGCTCAACGAATGGTACGTAAAATTTGCCCTGATTGTGCTCACCTGGTTGATGCCCCTTTGATAGAGAAGATGGCCTATAGCAAGGAAATCGGTGAACAGCGAAGTGAATTCCTTTACGGTAAGGGTTGCAAATCATGTGCCAATACTGGCTACCGAGGACGAACGGGAATTTTTGAAATCATGTGTATAAGTGACGAAATGAAGATGATATTGCTCAACGATGTTACAGCTACTCAATTACGAACTCAAGCAATTAAAGAGGGAATGATACCCTTAATGAAAGATGGCATGCTTAAGGTAAAGGCAGGCATCACTACTCCTTCCGAAGTATTGCGTAATGCCTACTCTGCTGACTAGTAATAGAGTAGTAATAAAGCGTTTGGGGTCAAATATGGAGAGTGAAGGCCAAATAGTCTATCAATATGTAGCCTATAATCAAAACAGGGAGGTAGTCAAAGGCAGGTTATCAGCTGCAAGCAAAGAGGTGGCAACCGAGCTGTTGGACTACGCTGGCTATCAGGTAATTAACCTAAGAACGCTTGTTCCATTCTTTAGCCTAGATAAACTCCGCTCACGCTTGTCCCGAGTACAACCGGCTGAGATAATACTCTTCTACCGACAACTAGCCTTGCTCCTTGAATCAGGCGTAGATATCGTTACCTCTCTGGAGTTATTGCGAGGTCAGGTATCCAGCCATACTCTAAGGAGGGTCTTGAGGGAGGTACTCACTGACCTTCGTAGTGGTGACCAACTGTCGGTGGCTTTAGGCAAGCACCCTAAAATCTTTTCTCCAATTTGCCAACAGTCACTACGTGTAGGTGAACAATCTGGAAATCTTGAGACAATGCTAAGTCAGGTAGCTGACTACATAGAAAAGGAGGTCGCTACTGCTAAAGGTATTAAGGGTGCCCTCATGTATCCAATTTTCGCTGCTATTGCAACCATTGGGGTGCTAGGTGTATTGGTCGGCTTTGTTTTACCCACCTTTAGTGATCTATACAGTTCACTTGGCGCTGATTTACCACTAATAACTAGGTTACTTCTTGACGCTTCCAGCATGCTTCAAAGTCACGGGATTTATCTTCTACTGGCAGTATTTATCGCCGCAGGCCTTGCTTCCGTCTATATCAAGACTCCAAATGGAAGGTACAAGTGGGATAAGTTAGCCCTTAGATTACCTCTAGTGGGGCGAGTTAATCATCTTAAAGAGCTTGCCCGTTGCTGCCGAAGCATCTCTCTATTATTTCGCGCTGGTTTGCCCCTGACCGAAATTATGCTCCTGGTTGTTAAGGGAGCTAAGAATAGAGTGGTGGTTAAAGCCCTTGCTGATGTCCAGCAAGATATGCATAAAGGCGAAGGCTTATCTCAGCCAATGGCAAAGAACAACCTTTTTCTGCCAATGATGGTGCAGATGGTTAAGATTGGTGAGGAAACCGGTAACCTTGATACTACTTTATTAGCGGTAGCAGAAGGTTTCGAAACTGAAGCCAATGACAAAACTAATTCCCTTATTAGACTCATTCAACCAACCATGACGCTAATTATCGGTCTGGCAATTGGTCTGATTGCTTTATCTATGTTTTCCGCTATGTATTCTATCTACGGACAGATGCTCTAGTCCAGAGACACGGGACTAATTACTCACTTAAGAGAAGACAATGCGATTATCTCAGGTAACTAGAATGTTAAACAGATTTGCTGGTGGTGAGTTAGGAGTAACTCTCACTGAAACTGTAGTGGCTCTAGCCATTCTAAGTATAGTTGCTGTCACCTTTCTCTGTGGTTTGGCCACTACTTCCACAGCTACCATTATCGCTAATGAACAAGCCACTGCGGAAAGCTTAGCCCGCAGTGAAATGGAGTACGTTAAGAACTGTACCTATCAATACCTCGCCACGGAATATCCGGTGGACCCATCACTTAACATACCTGTAGGCTGGTCTGTGCCGCCACCGGTTGTTGAGCTTGTGCACGCCACCGATGATGGCCTCCAGAAGGTAACGGTTACCGCCGAACATAATGGAGAGGTAGTAATCTCTGTCGAGGTATATAAGGTGGACCGATGAAAAAAGGTGAAAGCGGTTTTAGCTTCATTGAGGTGCTAGTGGTTATAGCCATTTCGGCTATAATTGTTACTGGCGCTGGTATGACCACGGTGCAGATAATTAAAGGTTCCCAGCACAGTAGCGATTGGACAACAGTAATCCGCCAGGCCCAGAATGTCGGCTATTGGGTCAGTTATGATGCCCTGATGGCGCAGACTATTACCATCGGTGATGACCCGGAAACTGGTGATAATGAGTTCATTATTGTGTACTGGAAGGACTGGGAAACCGGGGATACACATGATATACGCTATGTATGGCTTGATTCGGCTGACTCGCTGAAAAAACTCAAGAGGAAACAGGTGACTAAAGATAAGGATGGTGTCGAAATAGGCAATAAGACCACTCTTGTGGCCGATAATATCTATACGGCGAGCTTATCTGAGCAAAGTGGTGGGTGGAAGCTAAGTGTAGAAGCACGCTCAGGAGATAAGAGTGTGAGCAGAGAATATGAAATTAGCCGGAGGCTTATAGTATAACGAGGTATGCGCAGTGAAAAGATGGTTATCTGAGATAAGAAGAGGAGAAGCCGGTATGACCCTGCCGATAGTAGTGGTGATGCTGACTTTAGGTAGTTTGCTCATTGTGCCCTCCCTTAACTATGTCTCAACCAGCCTTAAGACCGGAGAGATGGTTGAGAAGAATTTAGAAGGACTTTATGCTGCTGATGCCGGGATAGAAGATGCTTTATGGAGAATAAAGAATGATAAGCCGGCCTCATTTCCCTACTCTTACCAATTAAGCGGGGTAAATGGGATGTCAGTGGATGTGGTTATTGATCAACCTACCACCATTTTTGGCGAAGAGACATTCCCTCAAGAAGGGCATTCGGATTGGCTGGTAATAACTAAGTCAATAAGTTATGACGCTAGTATTTACTTCTACACACTATCCATAACTAACAACGGTGAGGGACACATAAAAGTAGAGAAGATTTTAATTGATTTTCCCCCTGACCTTGAATATGTAGTCGGGTCAACCGGGGGTGACATCACCACTGTTCTCCCAACGGTTATTGGTCACTCCACCACAGGGATAGCCCTTGTTTGGGATATTCCAGTACCCCAACCTACTGTCGAGGAGGGGGCCACTAAAAACCATACCTTTCAGCTGAGTGGGCCGCCAGACATAACTGGGGTTGAGGGTCATGGCTTTGTGCAAGCGTCCCGTCAAGATATAGGTACTGTTTGGGATGGGGATAGCCATCCTTACACGATTACGGCTCAGGCTAAGGATGCCACTAGCACAGTGGTGGCAACTATTCGGGCTGGGGTGTGGGAGGCCCAGTTACATATAACCTGCTGGCAGATATCAAGGTAGGCAGGACTATTGGAGTGATAGGTGATGAAGCTAAGTAAAACAAGTTGGTTACTTCTGATTGGTGGTATCGTTATCATTATATTTGCCAGCCTGGGCACTGCCCGTTTCCAGCAGGCCCGTGAGCAGGACCAACTGGATGAAGAACTTTCCTTAACCAAGCAGAAGCTAGATGAGCTGCAACTCGAAGACCTTTCCACTCAGCAAGAGGAGTTGGAAAACCAGTTGGCTCAAATCGAGTCTGAGGTTGCAACTATCGAGAATCATCTTAGCTCGTCAATTGAGAACATTGAGGTCATTGAGGCCTTATTTGTTGCGCTTGCTGAGGCTACTAGTGTGGAAGTGGTTGAGATTAACTCATCAAGTCTAACAAGCAAGAAAGTGGAGGAGATTTCCTTCTCAGCCCTACCGTTCACGGTGAGGGTTGAGGGAGATGTGCCCAATCTACTTAGATTTGTCCGTGAGCTGAGCCAGAAATTCCCCACCAATGTTGTGGGATCGATAAAAATGAATATTCCTGAGGTTATTGAAGGAGAAGAAATAGAAAAATCATCAGCTACCATCCAGCTGCTTATTTATACCTATCAAGGTGACTAATATGGTTAATATGGCTAAGAAGGTTGTTACATTATATATTGATGACACTAGTATCCGGCTACTGGTAGCCCGTGGTAAACGGATAACAAAATGGGTTGACTTGTCGCTGGAGCCAGGGCTGGTTGGTGATGGTATTATCACTGAGCCAGCAAAACTTGCCGATAAACTCAAGGAGCTTCTTAGTACCCAGAAAGTGAAGCAGAAGAAGGTCATTGTTGGTTTGAGCGGGCTTCAGTGCCTATCCCGGGTAATTACCTTGCCCAAGTTATCTAAGGCAGTGCTGGCTCAAGCTGTAAATCAGGAGGCAGAAAGGCTGCTACCGGTTGCCCTTGAGGAGCTTTATATCTCGTGGCAGATTATCCATGACTCCAAACAAGAAATAAGAGTCTTCTTAGTAGCGTGCCGACGTAATGCTATCGATGCGTTAATTAACACACTACGCGAGGCAGGTATTGAGCCCTATCTTATGGATATAACACCTTTGGCCTTAGCCAGGGTAGTAGATAGAGCAACAGCCATAATCAGTGATGTCCGTTCGAGTGAGGCTGATGTTGTAATTATGGTAGACGGGGTCCCTGAGCTAATCCGCAGCCTGCCTCTTCCCAAAAAAGATGCATCTCTCAAAAAGAAATTATCAATTGTAAAAGAGGAGCTTGAGCGGACCATTAAATTCTATAATTCCAATAATCCGGAAGCACCCCTTGATTCTGACGTACCAATATATGTCTCCGGGGAGCTAGCTAATGAACCAGAGCTATATCAATCCTTGTCAGACGAGCTTGGGCACCCTGTTTTGTCACTGTCATCGCCACTGGAGTGCCCTAAGGGTTTGGCCATAACCGACTATATGGTCAACATTGGC
>JAUXAP010000024.1 GCA_030619865.1 Dehalococcoidia bacterium
GTCACAAACATAAGTCCAGCCAAAGCCGTAGCTGACTCTAGGGTCATGAGCGGGCACATCCTGACCACCCACATGCATAGACCACTCCATAGAGCCTTTGCCTATACGTTCGGCAGCCGGCTTACTACCATCAGCCAGCACGGCACCAAATCCTTCCCGGCGGCCTATCTTTTCCGTCATAGCCACCAGTGCGGCACCACTACCCCAGGTAAGCTCAATACCATCCGTATCCTCTTTGGTTATGACACCACGCTCGTAGCACTCCATAGCGAAGGCAATTGAAGCCCCGGTGCTTATGGTATCAAGCCCCAACCGATTACAGATGTCATTGGCTTTACTTATTGCTTCTAAATCGTCAACCATGCAGTTAGAACCTATCATGGTCAAAGTTTCGTATTCCAACTTGCTACTGTCTTTTACTGCATAGGCACCTTTCCCCATAGTGACCCAACCTTTGCACCCTAATGGACAACCCGTACAGGCATGCGTCCTCGTGTGGTACTTAATAACCGCATCACCATCTATGTTAGCGTGATTGGGGAATGCTTTCTCCCCGTAGAGAGACCAGTTTTTAATTGGTCCATCACCATCAACAATAGCATCGCTAGTAATACCACAGGTACCAAAATCCCTGAACGTCGTAACCCAAGAATGTTCCGAATCTCTTACGCTCTTTAGATAATCCCTACGCAGAGCTTCAAAGCGCTTAGAATCAGCTAGTGGTACCTGTTTGGTGCCTCTAACAGCGAATGCCTTCAGACGTTTGGAGCCCATCACTGCCCCCAGTCCTGACCGGCCGGCAGCACATCCGTGGTGCCTGAGACAAGCCATCAGTGACTTAGCCTCTCCGGCTGGACCTATACAGGAAACATTTACCCGTTTGTCGCCCAATTCATTTTGTATGCTTTCCTCGGTATCAATAGTATCTTTACCCCACAAATGGGAAGCATCTTTAAGCTCAGCTTTACCATCATTCAAGAATAGATAAACCGGTTTAGGAGAGATGCCACTAAAGAAAACAGCATCATAACCGGCTGCCTTTAATTCACCAGCCAAGGAACCGCCAGAATTAGCATCACCCCAGCCACCAGTGACAGGAGATTTAGCTACTACCTGGAATCTAGTCCCATGGATTCCAGTACCAGTAAGCGGACCTACCAAAAAACCAAGCATATTATCTGGACCCAGCGGGTCTACTTTAGGCTTCATACGTTCATATAAAATTCTTACCCCTAACCCCTGACCGCCAATAAAATCACGGTAGACCTTCTCTGGCAAACTCTCTTCTTTAATAGAACCTGATGTCAGGTCAACAAATAAAATCTTCCCATTATAACCTTTAGCCATTGTTATAACTCCTTTCAAGTTTTAGTTTTAACTACCGATTTAGTATTGGTAATCCTTGGCTCCAAAACTAAGAGCTTTCTTAGATTCTAAAGCTTCAAGGCCTAATTCTGCAAGTTTATTCTTTGTTGGAATACCATTAGGCCAATCCTTCGTCTCCCAATACTCCTTTAAGATCGCCTGCCATGGTGGTACCTTACCAGCAGCCCCGCCCTCTTTCAGAGGAACGGTAAGCCGCTCTGGCATCACATTATCTTTCTCAGGCACAAGTCCCATGCCCAGATTAAACATATGTTGCAGACAAACTATGCGCTCACCTATTTTTTGAGCCTCTTTGGGTATTACATCCCATCCAGTGATAGCATTTAGTATATCAAGTTCATCAGTTAAGGGCACATTGGCACCACTATAATTTATGCACCAGATGAAACTATTCCAAACTTGAAAGACATCCTGATAGATAGCTCCAGCGTATCCCTTCTCCGCTGCATCGAACCTGTCCAGTCTCTCATTAATTCCTAGTTCCGGTATGAGAGGAGAAGCCAATTCTACCGCTTCGCTCCAGCCGTGTATGTGACATGAAGCTCTCGTCGAGGCAATAGTTGGTACTGTTTGACCAAAGTAAGCTCTTGGATCATGCGCCGCCACCGACTGTCCCATTACTTCCACCGCATAAGGCTTGGACTTTGGTATTCTCTCAACGCCTGCCCTTAACCCTTCAGCCAGTAGATTACCAATACCATCTCTCTTTGCTATCTTCTCCGTCATTTTAACCAAAGCTTTTCCACTGCCCCACTTTAGTTCTATCCCATCTGTATCTTTCTTTGTTATCAGGCCTTTTTCATAACACTCAAATGCCCAACCCAACACCCCACCAAGCTCGATAGTATCCATTCCGTACAGGTTACAGAGATCATTGGCTCTAACAATAGCACCCAGGTCTTCTACCAAAAGATTCGAGCCAATCATACCTATGGTTTCATATTCTGGACCACCTGTCTCGGATTTGTACTCTGGATTGGTAATTCTCCTATGACACCCCATAACACAATACGGACAAGCCCACGCCTTCGCCTGAAGCTCATCAGTGAATCTTGGGCAAAATAGCTGTTCAGCTTCAGGCCAAACACCCTGTCCAAAGTTCTTCAGTGGTAGGAGTCCTTCAACATAACACCGCTCAACATCCGAAGCCTGGCCATGTTTGCGGAACAGTTTTACAAAATCAGTCTCCTTAACATTCTTTAGAACCCTTTTATAGATATCATTAAGTTTGTCAGGGTTAGCAATGGGCGGTTTAAGTGTTCCGTTCACAACCAGTGCCTTTAAATTCTTAGAGCCCATTACCGCCCCCAGCCCACACCTGCCAAAATAGCCATGCTTATCATTGGCGATGCAGGCAAATCTCACCAAGTTCTCCCCGGCAGGGCCTATGGAAGATACGGCCACTTTTTTACTTCCAACTGCCTTTTGCAATGCATCCATCGCCTGGGCAGTATCAAGTCCCCAAAACTCACTTCCGTCCCTGATCTCAGCTTTTCCATCATTAATCCATAAATAAACCGGCCTCTTTGCCTTTCCAGTAATGGCCACGGCATCAAAACCGGCTCTTTTCAGTTCAGGCCCGATCTTACTTCCCCCGCTACTCTCCCCCCAATAGCCGGTGAGTGGAGACTTAGCGGCGACAGCGCATCTCCCGGAGCTGGCGATATTCGTCGCTTGGTACGGTCCAGTGGCAAAGACAAGCACATTACCCGGCCCGAGAGGATTGGTATCCTTTGTTACGTTCTCGTAGATTATTCTGGCCGCTAAACCAACTCCTCCCAGATACTTTCTGGCAAAGTCATCATCAAATGTCCTTACACCCGTTTCTTCGCTGGACAAATCTACACATAAAATCTTCCCCCAGTGTCCGCCTTTTAACGCCATGCCAAATCTCCTTTTCTCAAATTATACTTGATAAATTTTATCATTGCACTCACTTTAAGCACAAGCAACGATATACACGCCCCCAGAACCTGCTTACAACCGCTTTTCCACTGCCCGCGCATGAGCCTCAAACCCCTCAGCCCTAGCAATGGTTGCCGCTGCTTGACCTAACTGTTTTAAATCAGCTCCATCAACTGCAACCAAGTTTATAAGCTTAATAAAGTCGTTTATATTAAGCGGTGAGCTAAACCGAGCAGTTCCTCCGGTCAATAGCACATGGCTTGGCCCAGCCACATAATCACCCAGAACCACGGTTGCGCTTTCACCTGCGAATATACAGCCGGCATTAGAGATTTTATCAATGTAGGCGGTGGCATTATCTACCGCCAAGCAAAGGTGCTCGGGGGCATAAAGGTTAGACAGTTCTATAGCCTCATCTACACTAGCCACCACAACTATAATTCCCCTATTTTCTAAACATTCGGCAGCTACAGCCTGACGGGGCAAATCCTTTAATTGCTGTTCAACCTCCCGGTTAACCTCTTCTGCCAACAGACGTGAAGTGGTTATCAAAATAGCTGAAGCTAAAGGGTCATGTTCAGCCTGAGCTAAGAGGTCGGCAGCACAATACCCAGGATTAGCTGCTTCATCAGCTATAATTAACACCTCACTCGGTCCTTGAAGTCCATCAATATCAACTCCTCCATAGACAAGTTTTTTAGCTAGAACGACAAAGATATTGCCCGGACCACAAATCTTATCCACTCTACGAATAGATTCAGTGCCAAAGGCTAAGGCAGCAATTGCCTGAGCACCGCCAACACAAAAAATGTGGTCTACCCCAGCAATATCAGCAGCCACTAAGGTAGGTGGGGGAATTGCCCCATTTAACCTTGGTGGTGTAACCAAGATAATTTCATTGACTCCGGCAACCCTAGCCGGTATAGCCGTCATCAACACTGTCGACGGATAACAAGCAGTCCCCCCAGGTACATAGATGCCGACACACTCCAGCGGGCGTATTAGTTGACCTGAGCCCAACTTAGCAACTCCGTTCCAAATACTATCTTTTTGCCTAAGGTGAAAGGAGCGTATCCGCTTGGCAGCCAACTTGAGTGCCGATATAAGTTCAGAATCCACTTCACGATAAGCACTGGCTATCTGCCCTTTATTTACCTCCAACGAGGCAAGCTTTATCCCATCAATCTTCAAAGTATAATCAAAAAGGGCGGCATCCCCTCTTTTACGCACCTCGTCAATGATTTGCCTGACCACTTGCTCTGGGTCATCAATCCCAAACAGCTCTTTTAACCTTCGCTTTAGTGCTGATGAAACCGGATAAAACTCAGCCGGGGCTTGTCTTGATAATACTGATTTGGCTCGCTGAAAACCCTCAATTATTTTCAATTTAGATGCCCTCCACTGCGGCTCGCAGAGTTTCAATAATAGACTTTACCCTTTTATCTTTACGTACGCTGAATACACCATCTTTACTGCCAATCAAGCAAGCCGTTGATTCAAAAAGGGCATCAATAACCTTAAGATTGTGCCGGGCTAAGGTCCGCCCTGTCTCGATATTCTCAATTAACACATCAGCATCCTCGGGCACGAAGGCTTCACTGGCCCCCCAGGTAGGAATCACCCTGTACATCCCGAGGTGATTATCTCTAGCATACTTATCAGCTATATTTACATACTCGGAAGCTACTCTAAATGGCGCCAATCGCTCAGCGATAAGTTGCCTCAAGCTATAAATGTCGGTTACAGGTAAATCCTTACTAACCACAGCTACTATTTTTACCTTCCCAAATTTAAGGTTAAGAAGTTCGGTTACCGGGCTAGACGGAAACCGATAAAGGTGCTCCGTAAGCCAATCTCTCCCAGTGATAGCCAAATCGAAATTGCCATTAGCTACCTGTAATGGCATATCCTGAGGCCTAATCACCTTAACCATAACCCCATCCAAGCTAGTGGTTGGGCGGCGATTGCCTGCCGCCGATGGGTAATCATCAACCTGAATACCAGCTTTGTTTAATAGCTGAAGGGTGGGTAGTTGTTGGTGTCCATCGGGCAAAGCTAACCAGATTAGGTCTTCAGCTACTCCCCTAGAAGGATATTGACTAGCCGTCTTCTGGGTTCTCACCTTACTCACAGAAGAACGGCGCTCCTTCATAGAAGGCAGTTTATTCTCAACAGAAGTCAATATCCTGCTGAGGTCTTTTCTTTCCCAGCTACTACTATTAGCTATTAAGAAAGCACTAAAATTAAGGACATTGCTTACTGGCATTAGCTCACAATTAAAGAGTTCCTCATCTGTCCTCACCGGAATTAATGCCAAACCAGCACTTTCTGGTGGATAAACCTCGGCTGCTCCCCATAGAGGAAAGATACTGAACCGCCTTAATCGAAGATTCAGAGCAAAGGACTCAGCCAGGTTAGGATACTCACTAGCAATGCGTATCATACTCCGCTCGGCTTGCATTTCCTCCACCGTGGGTATTACCTCAGACTTACTGGCAACCACATACAAGGCACCCTCCCCGTATCCCAGATTTTTCAGCTTAATCAAAGCTGAACTCGGGTATTTAACCAAAAGCTCTTCAACCCAATCCAGCCCACAAATCCCTAAGTCGTAGTTTCCTATTGCAACCTGAATAGGTATATCCTTTTCATGGAACACCCGGGCTAAGAGATCAGGAAACCTTTGGCATTTAAGGCGGTAAGAACGCATCTTCTCATGGTAACTGCTAAGTCCCCAGCCTGCTTCCTCAAGCAAAGTAGCTGTCTCGCCTAAAAGACGACCCTTAGGCAAAGCTACTTTTATCTGCACCTTTCTCCCCTAATAATCTTAAAACTTCAGCAGTAGTTTGCACTTTAAACATCTTGCGCTTAACCTGGTCAGTTAGAATAAATAGTGGTGCTTTACTTTGAACATCAAGCGTCCACCTTATGTCAACTAGTTTCTGGCTAATCAGTTGAAGTTCAGCCACATACCCGGCGTCACGGAGGCAGTTAGCAACACCAAAGACTTCTTTTACCATCCCTGGTTCAGCTCTAACCAAGATTCTCTGAGTCAGCGGCCCAGTCAAAGTCTCGGGCTTCACCAGATTCATCAGGCGGTCAAGGTAAAGAGCAAAACCTGAGGCAGGAACATCCCTACCACCCATCAAAGGAATAAGGGCATCATATCTTCCTCCGCCACCTATCTTTTCCTCACCCACAAAAAGCTGGAAAATCACACCAGTATAGTATTCAAAGCCCCTCCCCGAAGTTATATCAATCTGGTAGTCACAACCCAGAGTCTCAAGAAGGTCAACAACATTTATGAAATCACCAAGAGAGGGCTCAAGCTCAGGTAAATTCTGGTTAAACAGAACCTTCAAGTTTTTTAGAAAGCCGGCTGATTTCCCTTTCAGGTCTAGCAAAGAAGTCAAAGTCTTTCCCAACTCGGGTCTTGCTGACTTTATTCTAGCCAGCGCTTCTACATCCCCATCTAAAATCTCATCGAATATCTTAGTCTGCTCTTCAGGACTCAGTCCAAGCTGCCTCAATAACGCCCTTATTAAGCCAGCATGCGATAATCTCAACTCTACGTTTTCAAGCCTTAACCTTTTTAAGACCTCTAAAGCCAGTATTAGCAATTCTACATCGGCTATAGTTGAACTCACTCCTATAAGTTCAGCTCCACAGTGCCATCTTTCTCTCGTCTCCTTCCCTGTCTCTTCAAAGATAAAGACATTAGCTACATAAAAAAGCTTAGCCAATTCTTTCTCTTTCATACTATCAATATAAAGCCTGGCAACAGGAATAGTGCCATCAGGTCTCAATACTACCCTCTCCCCACTCCAACCATCCCAATCAAGGAAGGAATATACCTTGCCCAGCATACTCGGGGTAAGCGTCCCGATTGAGGTAAACAGGTGAAGATACTCAAGGGTGGGCGTTCTAACTTCCTCATACCCCCATTTAAGGCAGCAGTCTCTAAATGCTCCCTCAATTAGACGAAACCTTGCCATTTCCTCAGGAGATAAGTCCCGACTTCCCTTACACCTCTGCACTCTCATATCGCACCTTTAGTAAATAGTTTGTAAATTCTACACCACTTTGCCTAGCTATTCAACTATGACTACTTTAGAGAAACCTTACCATTCATTTGCAATAAAACTATAATTAACATATACTTTAACTAGTATGAACCTCTCAACAAGGCCGATTTATGCCGAAAATTATATGCATCCTCCCATCACTGAAGGCACATGACTAAAAGTGTGTTCAAAACCCTTCGTATTGCTTTCTTCCTCAGTTTGGTAGCCGTAGCTTTACTGTCCACTGAGGCTAGAGCGGCTACTCCGACTATTGAGGTCTTGCGTGTTGAGGGCACCATTGTCCCCGCAGTTGCCGATTATATTGACCGAGGCATTGGCGAGGCTGAAGATAAGAACGCCACTGCCTGCATTATTGAGTTAAATACACCAGGAGGATTATTAGGTTCAACGGAGAAGATAGTCCAGAGTATTATGAATGCTGATATTCCCATTGTGGTTTATGTCTCTCCAAAAGGTGCCTGGGCAGCTTCAGCGGGAACCTTTATTACTTTATCGGCTCATATTGCCGCCATGACACCGGGCACTACTATCGGTGCCGCTCACCCTGTAGCTGGTGGCGGGGAAGAGATACCAGAGGAACAAATGAAGAAGATAACCGAGTTCGCAGCCAAATGGATGAAGACCATTGCCCAGGAGCGTGGTCGTAATATGGAAGAAGCCCAGCTGGCGGTAACGGAAAGTAAATCCTTCACTGATGTTGACGCCCTAGACGCCAACCTTATTGACCTCCGAGCTAATAATCTAGGAGACCTTATTAATCAAATCAACGGTAGGGAAATAACTTTAGCTAACGGTGTAGAAGTTAGCCTTAACACCACAGGCTACGAGACAGTTAGAAATGAGATGAACATCGTTGAGCAATTCTTACATGTTATCAGTGACCCAAACATTGCTTATATTCTTCTTTCTCTGGGCAGTATAGGTATTATTGCCGAGATTTACAGCCCGGGGACACTCTTTCCCGGAATTACCGGTGCTATTTGTCTGCTTCTTGCCTTCTACTCCTTAGGCGTTCTCGATGCCTACTGGGGAGGCATATTGCTTATCGTGCTTGCCTTCGGTCTCTTTATCGGCGAGGTATTTACTGAAACCTTTGGTCTATTCACTGCCGGGGGCATAACTGCGCTTGTTCTTGGGTCATTAATCTTATTCAAGGGAGGAGCCCCATATCTGCGAGTAAGCCCCTGGTTGATTGCCACAGTCACAATTAGTATTTCCGGTTTCTTTGCCTTTGCTATTCACCGAGTAATCCGCGCCCACCGTCGCCAAGCATCTACCGGCAGGGAAGAATTGATAGGAAAGACAGCCACAGTCAAGGCAGCCCTAGAACCTGAGGGAACCGTTTTCTTTAAAGGAGAGCACTGGACAGCGGTATTAGACAAGGGACAGGCAAAGCCCGGGGAAACGGTGATTATCACCAAAACCGATGGATTAGTATTACATGTAACCAAAAACAACAAAGAAGGAAGGAAGGTAACAAAATGAGCTTAACTGTTATCGGTATAAGCGTCTTAACAATGTTCATACTTACGCCGAAATCTTACTTCCCTGGAGGTTCCCATTGTTTCAAATAGACCTAAGTGGGTTTCAAATAAACCCAAGCTGGTTAAAAATAGACCCGTGGGTGATTGCCCTATTAATAATCAGCGTTATTGCTTTCCTTACCATCGCCACCATTTGGGGAATTCGAGCCCACCGTTACAGAGTATCTGCCGGCAAGGAAGAGTTGATAGGAAAGGCTGCGGAGGTCAAGGTAGCCTTGAAACCCAAAGGAATAGTTTTCATTCAGGGGGAACGCTGGACAGCAGTATTAGACAACGGCCAGGCAAAACCCGGGGAGGAGGTGACTATAACTAAGGTTGATGGCTTAAAACTATACGTAACTAAAAAATAATAAAGGAGGTAATCAAATGAATCCATTTGTTATCGCTGCAGTTGTTATAGTCCTGCTTATAATCGGTCCAATGGCGGTTAAAATTGTTAAGGAATATGAGCGGGGAGTTATTTTCCGTCTGGGACGACTAGTTGGAGCTAAGGGTCCGGGGCTATTTCTTATCATTCCCTTCATTGACAGGATGGTGAAGGTGGACCTCCGGGTAGTAACAATGGATGTCCCATCACAGGAGGTAATCACCAAGGACAATGTTACTGTCAGGGTAAATGCCGTGGTCTACTTCAGGGTAATTGACCCTGAAGCCGCTGTAGTTAAGGTCTTAGACCACATTAGAGCCACCTCGCAGATATCCCAGACGACGGTACGGAATGTATTGGGGCAATCTGAACTTGATGAGCTATTAACGCAAAGGGACAAGCTCAATCAGATGCTACAGAAGATAATTGATGAACAAACTGACCCGTGGGGAATAAAGGTCAGCACTGTAGAGATCAAAGAGGTTGAACTTGCCGAACAGATGAAGCGGATGATGGCTGCTCAGGCTGAAGCAGAAAGAGAAAGGCGAGCTAAAATCATCCATGCTGATGGTGAGTTCCAGGCTGCAGAGAAGCTAGCTCAAGCCGGCGCTATTATGGCTAAGGAGCCAGTCACGCTACAGCTTCGCTATCTGCAAACACTAAACGAGATAGCCACGGAAAGAAATAGCACCCTAATCTTCCCCCTACCCATAGACCTTATCTCTATGTTTATGAACCGCGGAACCAGCTCACAGCTACCTGGAAAGACCACCAAATAGACGGGTAAAAAGCTGACCAGGTAAGAAATAAATCCAGGGCCTGCTCTCATTGGCAGGCTCTGGGATGGTTGTTGTATTTAACCTCTAATTGCGCAGGATGGCATCGCCGGTTACAATCTTGGTCAGGCTTCCATCCGAGTGACGTAATAGAAGGCTGCCATCTTTAGCTACCGATTCAGCTACACCTTCATACGTAGTTTTGCCCGACTCTACACGAACCATTCTACCCAATGTCACTAAATTATCCCGCCACTCCTCGTAAATAGACTCCCCAGCCCGCAGAGCCAGGTACAGCCTTTCCATGTCAACCAATAAGTACCGTACTACACTTAAACATGACGCACTTCTTCCCAGCTCATCAGAAAGGCTGGTAGCAGTTAGCCGAATCTCAGGAAAATCAGCCAGCCTGAGGTTAACATTTATCCCGATACCTATGATAGCGTAGTTCACAATGTTTCCTTGCACTTCACTTTCAATCAGAATGCCACACACCTTCCTCCCGTTAATGAGAACATCATTAGGCGACTTAATCTGTGACTTCAAGCCAGTAACTGCCTCAATGCTATGAACCACAGCTAGAGAAGCCAGCATAATAAGGGAAGGTAGGTGAGCTACACTGGGGTGGAGAATAATAGACAAGGCAATATTACCCTTAGGCGATAGCCAAACGCGTTTTAGTCGACCCTTTCCCGCAGTCTGCTCATCAGCAATAACAACTGTTCCTTCCGTTGCTCCCTGCTGAGCCTCTCGCTTGGCTACTTCCATTGTTGAAGCTAGGCGGGGATAGTAAATAACCCTTTGCCCAATAAAACGAGTCTCCAAATTACTGGTAATTGAAGCCGGCGATAAACTATTCTCCAACACTCACTCCTTGCTCTGCCTGAATTCAGTCCCTGCTAACAAATAAATATAACACACCCGAGTACCAATATTGAAAGAGTAAGGTTAATAAATAATTCCGTCAGCATATCTTGACACGAAATTAACCTCAGGCCATAATATAGTTAGTCCTAGCGGGAGTAGCTCAGTGGTAGAGCATCTGCTTCCCAAGCAGGTGGTCGCGAGTTCGAGCCTCGTCTCCCGCTCCATAAATTGAAGCTAAAAAGCCCTTATGTTAATTACAGCATAAGGGCTTTACTGTTAAATGGCACTAATTTGGCACTAATCGACTTTAACCTTCGGTAAAACAATATCATCAAACTTATTGGCGGCGGCTTGCTGAAGTCCAGGTGCTACGTGGCTGTAAGTATCAAGGGTTATCTGAATACTCGAGTGTCCAAGCCGTTCCTGCACTATTTTAGGATGAACGCCTTGCTTTAGTAGTAACGAGGCGTGGGTATGCCGTGCGTCGTGTAGACGGATACCCTTCAGACCGCAACGTCTTGCCAACTTCATCCAGGCGTGAGTAACGGAGTTTGGTAACAAAGGCGTGCCGTCCCAATGGCTGAATACCAGATCATTATCCGTGACAAACGGTAGGTCTAAGGTCTGCCTCATTCTGTTTTGGGCTTCCTGATGTTTCTGCAGTACGGTAACAGTAGACGGCGATAAGGCTATCAGACGGCGTGATTTTACCGTCTTGGGTTGTTTGAAAGTAACCTTGTTATCGACAAACTGCATACTCCGCGTTACGGATAGCTGGCATAGCAGCAAGTCCACGTCAGACCAGCGAAGCGCCAAGGCTTCAGCCCTACGGCATCCTGTGAATAGCAAAGTATAAAACAAGCTGTAATATTCGGTCTGACGTGCCATTTCAAGGAATATATGCAGATCTGTTTCGTTCATTGTC
>JAUXAP010000020.1 GCA_030619865.1 Dehalococcoidia bacterium
GGAGCTAACCAAGACGATGAACTTACTCAATTGCTTAAGGACTTGAAGCGTGATGAAGAACTAGATATTCCTTCCTTCCTGCGCCGCCCGCTATTTAACCAGCGGCGTCAGATGTTGACTCCATTGGCTAAACCTGATAAAACACCCCTGAGCACTACACTTTCTTAAAGTTCTTCAGGAACTCTAGATCCAAGGGTCAAGCAGAAAGAAACCAAGTAACCCAGAAAGCCTAAAAACTTTCTGGGGGTAGTGCTTTATGGCCTTTTTATTTGTCAAGACCACCTTGGGATAAACTATGCCCAAATATTATGATGGCATACAGCCCGCTAAACAACAACACTTGACAACCTCTACATATTGTGGTATTCTCACCTTACTATACCATATAATGTAGAGGTTGATTATGAATTGCCCCTATTGTGGTTATCATGATTCCAAGGTTATAGACTCTCGCGATGCAAATGAAGGCATACGCCGACGGCGTCAATGCCTAAGCTGTGGCTCTCGTTTCACCACCTACGAGCGGCTACAACCAGCTAGCCTTTTTGTGATTAAGAAAGACGAGAGACGCGAAGAATTTAGCCGGGATAAGCTGCTAACTGGCATTCGTAAGGCCTGTGAAAAACGACCACTGCCTACCGGCACTGTGGATAAGCTTGCCGATGATATAGAGGCTGAGCTTTACCGCATAGGTAAGGCAGAGATACCAAGTGCTGCTATAGGCGATATGGTAATGGAAAGGTTAAAGAGCCTAGACCATATCGCCTATATCCGCTTTGCTAGTGTTTACCGGGAGTTCACTGACATTACTACACTAAAAGAAGAGATAGACACCCTAGTTACTAATAAAGCTCAAACATCTACTTCTACTAGCCAACTACCGCTACTCCCCAATGATAAATTAGGGGGAAAAGCTAAGAGCCACCGGAGGAGTCGGAAATGAGCCTAGCTAATCAATCAACGGACAAACCACTAATCAATCGCACCCGGGTTGCCAAGGCTATCTTTGCCGCTGCCGAGTCTATGGGCATGTCTGATAGACAGCACATAGAACAACTCACTAATCAGGTGATTGAACGCCTGGAGCAACCGCAACCATTACCTGAGCCCTTACCTGGGATGGAACACTTGGTAGTAAAACCTCGCCGCCCACAGAGACGGCTGCCTACTGATGCTGAAATCCAGGCTATGGTAAAAGAAATCCTGGCCGGTGAGGAGCCAGCTCAACAAGAAGAGGCTCAACCTGAAAAGGAGGAACTCGCCGTGTCAATCAAAATAAAAGTCCAGCCTTCTGCTGGCACCAAGCTTACTGAGAATGCGCGCCACGTTCTGGAAAGAAGATACCTAAAGAAAGATAAGCAGGGACAAGTTATTGAGACTCCAGAGGAAATGTTCCGTCGTGTAGCCCAGACCATTGCCTCTGCCGAACTCATCTACGACCCCAAGGCAGATATCAAGACCAGGGAAGAGGAATTTTACCGATTGATGACTAATTTGGAATTCCTGCCTAACTCCCCTACCCTGATGAATGCAGGGAGGGAGTTAGGTCAACTATCAGCCTGCTTCGTCCTTCCTGTTGAGGATTCAATGGAGTCCATCTTTGATGCGGTAAAGAATACCGCCCTTATCCACAAGAGCGGCGGGGGAACAGGATTTTCCTTCTCCAGACTAAGGCCAGAAGGGGATAGGGTTGGCTCTACAGGAGGCGTAGCCAGCGGCCCGGTTTCCTTCATGCGAGCTTTTGACACTGCCACTGATGTTATCAAACAAGGGGGAATGCGCCGTGGGGCTAACATGGCTATCCTTAATGTTGACCACCCCGATATTATGAAGTTCATAATAGCCAAGGAGGACCCCACCTCCTTTACCAACTTCAACCTCTCAGTAGCTATAACCAACATATTTATGGAAGCAGTCAAGGCTGGCAGCGACTATAATCTGATAAATCCACACACTAAAGAAGTGGTGGATAAGCTCAATGCCAAAGAGGTGTTTGACAAGATAGTTGACATGGCCTGGAAAACAGGAGACCCGGGCATTGTCTTCATTGACCGAATAAATCAAGACAACCCTACCCCACAACTGGGCAAGATTGAAAGCACCAACCCCTGCGGTGAGCAACCGCTGCTCCCCTATGAGTCATGTAATTTAGGTTCTATCAATTTAACCAGAATGCTACAAACCACAAACGGACCTGTTGAAATTGATTATGTCAAGCTAGCTGAGACAATAAAAGTTGTGGTGAGGTTCTTAGATAATGTCATTGATGTCAATGAGTTCCCTCTACCTGAAATAGCCGAAATGACCAGGAAGTCCAGGAAAATCGGGCTAGGGATTATGGGTTTCGCCGATATGTTAATCCAGCTAGGTATCCCCTACAACTCAGAAGAGGCACTACAGATTGCCTCCGACATTATGCATTTTATAAATGAAGAGGCGAGTAAAGCCTCGGCAGAATTAGCCAAGGAGCGAGGAGTCTTCCCCGTCTTCAGTGGCAGTATCTACGATGCCCCTGATGCTCCCAGACCAAGAAATGCATCATGCACCACTATTGCCCCCACCGGCACCCTGAGCATAATAGCCGGCTGTTCCAGCGGCATTGAGCCCCTCTTCGCCCTGAGCTACACCAGAAACATCCTGGATGGTGCCCAGCTAGTAGAAGTAAACCCCTATTTTGAGGAGGCAGCCAAGAGTGAGGGCTTCTACTCAGAAGAACTTATGCAGCAGTTAGCATCAGGGGCTAAACTCCACGATGTTGAGGCTATCCCTAACGATATCAAACGGGTATTTGTCACCGCCCACGAAATAAGCCCGGAATGGCATGTCAGGATGCAAGCCGCTTTCCAGAAATCCACTCATAATGCCGTGTCTAAAACGGTCAACTTTCCCCAAGAGGCTACCAGAGAAGACATAGCTAATGTATATAAGATGGCGTATGAAGAGGGATTAAAGGGAATAACTATTTATCGGGATAGAAGCCGTGATGCACAGGTATTGACTACTGGCACAGTAGAGAAAGCGGAAGGCGCCGGACTTACCCCCAGAAAGAGGTCAAAGCTAACCACCGGGATAACAGAAAAGGTAACCACCGGCTGCGGCAACATCTATGTAACCGTGAACTCCGATGAACAGGGCATATGCGAGGTCTTCTCTCATCTGGGTAAGACCGGCGGTTGTGCTGCTGCCCAGCTTGAAGCCACCTGCCGCCTTATCTCCCTGGCGTTAAGGTCAGGGGTAGATGTTGCCTCAGTGGTGAGGCAACTGCGCGGCATCCGTTGTCCCTCCATCGCCTGGGAAGAGGGTAAATCTATACTCTCCTGCGCCGATGCTATTGCCAGCGTTCTGGAAAAACATACTAATGGTGATGATAATAAGCCTCAGCTTCAGGACTATGGATTAGCCAAAAACCTGGCCGGGCAGTGCCCCGACTGCGGCAGCCTGCTGGTATATCAAGAAGGCTGCTTCATCTGCCCCAGCTGTGGATATACGAAGTGCTAGACGAAAAGGGCATCAATTAAACCATAAAACTATAGGGTATATGGGAAATCCTGAATAATATATGTTAGGTTTTGCAAGCTTGCAGGATGTATTGTAGTATACTATTCTGAAAATGGTCAAATCAAAGTAAATTAGGAGGAATTGAAATGATAAACCGTATCGCCGATATATCACTGCGCAAAGCTGCAAGAGTCGCAGGGTTCGGGCTCCTAATCATGCTAATACCCGCTGTCTTCGCTAATTATTTTGTTTTCTCCAGTCTTATTGTGCCAGGAGATGCAGCAACAACAGCCAGTAATATTATAGCTTCTGAGGGGCTATTCCGTGCTGGTATTGTTAGCTGGCTAATCGTGTTTACGCTTGATGTGGTGGTGGCTTGGGCACTTTATGTTTTTCTCAAACCAGTTAACAAGAGTCTCTCGTTGCTTACGGCATGGTTTAGGTTGATGTATGCCGCTATTTTTGGAACCACTCAGCTTATTCTTATTATTGTTTTGGTGCTTTTGAGTGGTGCTGCCTACTTAACAGTATTTGAACCAAATCAGTTACATGCTCTAGTGTTGCTATTTCTCAATGGGTATGACTATGGAGCATCTATTGGATTTTTCTTTTTTAGCTTTCATTTGGGTATCCTTGGTTATTTAGTTTACAAGTCGGGCTACATTCCCAGAATTCTGGGCGTCTTGTTGATAGTTGCATTTTTTGGCTATCTAATAGAGAGTGCTGGAACAATTCTTTTGCCCAACTACCCAGATGTACTTACCACGGTTCTTACCGTGCCTGGGTTTATCGGGGAAGTGGCATTAGCCTTTTGGCTTTTGTTTAAAGGAGCTAAAATACCCGAAATGAAATCCTGAAATTGATTCATTACAGTGTTTGACAAAAAACTAGAGAAGAAAAAATGAACACATCTGAAGAATAAAAGATGTTTTCGGACAATTTTCAAAAATTATTATCAATCAAAAAGGGAGGGGTGCACAAATGAAAGCGGTTGTATACACAAAATACGGACCACCGGATGTTCTTGAACTAAAAGAGGTAGAAAAACCTACTCCCAAGGACAATGAAGTACTAATAAGAATATATGCGACAGTAGTAGGGCCAGCTGAGTGCGCCGCTCGAAGGGGTGATCCGTTTATGATAAGATTTATCACTGGTCTCATAAGACCAAAGAACCCTATACTAGGGAGTGAGTTAGCCGGAGAAATTGAATCAGTTGGCAAAGATGTAAAGCGATTTAAAGAAGGTGACCAAGTTTTTGGATCTACCGCTCCCAGTGGCGGTACTTATGCCGAGTACAAATGTCTGCCTGAAGAAGGGGCGCTGGCAATAAAACCGGCCAATATGACCTATGGGGAAGCCGCCGCCGTCTGTGATGGAGCAATAACCGCATTGTATTTTCTTAGAAAAGGAAATATTCAGAGCGGACAAAAAGTTCTTATCAATGGAGCTTCTGGAGCGATAGGTACTGCTGCGATACAACTTGCCAAGTACTTTGGGGCAGAAGTTACCGGGGTATGTAGTACCACAAATTTAGAATTAGTCAAATCTCTGGGAGCCGATAAGGTAATTGATTACACTAAAGAGAATTTTACCAAAAGCGGCCAGACCTATGACATTATTTGGGACATGTTTGGCAAGAGTTCGTTGTCACGTTGTAAAAGATCGCTAAAGCAAAGAGGAATCTATATTACAACTGCCCCTACGCCGGCAAGTCTGCTTCAAATGTTATGGACTTCAAAGATCGGCAGCAAGAAAGTAATATGGGGACCATCAGCCTTGCTGCCAGCAAGCGAAAAAGCTAAAGATCTAATCTTCCTCAAAGAGCTTATTGAGGCGGGAAAGTTAAAATCGGTCATGGATAAGGGCTATCCGTTGGAACAAATTGCCGAGGCTCACCGGTATGTCGAAAAAGGACACAAAAAGGGAAATTTAGTAATAACTGTGGAACATAATAACAAAATCTAACAAAGCGTTGTAGTTGACGGCGGGGAGCTGTAGTTTTTATTAATGTTTCTGGGTTGCGACGGGTTTTGGTTGGTCGGACGCCTTTCGGCAGACCCCCCGCCGCAACTGAACTTAGATCGTTAGGCAGCTAAGGCCGTCAGAGACGTAGGGGCAAGTGGGGAAGACGATCCGAGGTGGACCCGAGTGCGCGTACTGAGATTACCTCCTGCAGCACAACCCGAGTAGCGGAGTATAGACCGAGGTCAGACGGTGGCTGAGTAGGCTTTCCAAGAAGATGTTGTGCTTCGCGGCAACACACGATACAAGGCAATTCTTATTGGCGCCCTGGTCAAGTTTCGGTCACGGTTTCGGTGGTGCTGAGGAATATAGGTTAATGGGCAAAGTTAGCTGTTGTTTCGTATTCCAGTTATACTCCTGTTTCTGATACTTCTCCCTCCTATTTACACTGTGTAGCACTATCCCCATTCGCAATTTTACCTCATAGGCTATATAATTAAAGATAGTAAACATAATATAAAAATTCAGAAAGGAGGTGATATATGGCGGACAGGACAGATAGAATAATGCTATTTATTGATGGCAGCAACCTGTACCATTCACTTAAGAATTACTTCAAAAGAACTGACTTAGATGTTGGTAAGTTCAGCAATAAGCTCCTGGATAAGCGCCGACTGGTAAGAACCTATTACTATAATGCCAGTGTAGGACAAAAGGAGGAGCCAGAGCGATACCGTGACCAGCAAAAATTCTTCGCTGGCGTAACTGCCATACCCTACTGTGAACTGCGCCTGGGACGTCTGGTTTACAACAACTGGCCGAATAGCCCACCCTATGAAAAAGGAGTTGATATCCTACTGGCTACCGATATGATAACTCATAGTTTTAAGAATAATTATGATACGGCTATCCTGGTTGCTGGCGATAATGACTATGTAGGTGCTATTCAGGCAGTAAAGGACAATGGGAAGAATGTAGAGGTAGCCCTATTTGGCAAAGAACGAACCTCCATGCAGTTAAGGGTAGTAGCCGATAGAGTAGCAACTATAAATGGTCGGCTGCTCCGAAATTGCTGGAAATAAGCCCATGGGCTGGGATGAAGTCAGAAAAGCCAAGCGGCGACTTTCCCGGGAGCAGGGCGCAATTATCAAGGATTGGGGCGGTAGAATCCCTATCGCCCTCATCTATCCCAACTCCTACTATGTAGGCATGTCCAACCTGGGGATTCATGCTATTTATAGCCTGCTCAACAACTATCGTGAGGTCGTTTGTGAAAGAGCCTTCTGGGAAAGAGAGGATAAGAACAGGAAACTACCTACCCTATCCCTGGAATCTCAACGACCTCTCTCAGACTTTGCTGTGCTTGCCTTTTCTATTACCTATGAGCTTGACTACTTCAATGTAGTGCAAATTCTTAAAGCCAGTGGCATACCTTTATATGCTGCTGACCGTGATGAGAGGCACCCGCTGGTTATCGCCGGTGGTCCCTGTATCATGGCTAACCCCTTACCTTTATCCCCATTCTTTGATTGCCTGTGTATCGGCGAAGCAGAGGTAATACTTCCCGCCTTGCTTCCCATATTATTCAAGGGTATCGCTGGCCAACGAGCTGACATGCTTAAAGCACTAGCCTCACTACCCGGCGTTTATGTGCCTCTAGCACACTCCGGGGGCCCTGTGGTTCGCCAGTGGGCAACAAACTTAGATGACTTTCCTGTCCACTCCGTTATACTCACCCCAGACACCGAACTGGGCAACTTGTACCTAATTGAGGTGGAACGAGGCTGTAACTGGGGCTGTCGCTTTTGCCTGGTCAGCACCATCTTTAGCCCCATGCGCTTTCGCTCTATGGATAAGCTAGTAGAACAGGCTCAGATAGGGCTTAAATATAGAAAGCGTATAGGATTAGTTGGAGCGGCTGTTTCCGACCACCCCCAGATAGAAGAACTACTGGTCAGGCTAAGCCAGATGGGAGCAGAGCTCTCCATCTGCTCACTACGAATAAAACCACTTTCCAGCGCAGTATTAAGAGAAATGGTTAAGGGAGGAGCACAAACCATCGCCCTCGCCCCGGAGGCTGGCTCCCAGCGCCTGCGCGAGGTAATTAAAAAGGGCATCTCTGAAGATGATATCTTAGAAGCAGTGGCCAAGGTAGCTGAGCAAGGCGTAAAACAGCTCAAACTCTACTTCATGATTGGCTTACCCTCAGAGACTGATGAAGATATAGAAGAAATCATAAACCTGACCCTTAGCGGCAAGAGTATTCTTGATAGACACCAAACCGGCTGCCGCATTATTCTCACTATTGTTCCCTTTGTGCCCAAAGCAGGCACACCCTTCCAATGGCTACCAATGGCGCCGCTTTCCACCCTGAATCACCGATTGTCTATACTTAAAAACAACCTATCACCCAAAGGAATTAAGCTTAAGTGTGAAAGCCCAGCCTGGAGCCAGGTTCAGGGTGTTTTAGCCCGGGGTGACGCTAAACTAGCAGAGGTGCTGGCTAATATGGAGGAGGTGTCGCTATCCGGCTGGCGTAGAGCCACAGAAAAATGCCATTTGGATATTGATTTCTATGTTCACCAGAAGTGGGATACCGCAGAAAAACTACCCTGGGCAATGCTGAATTCAGGCACCGAACCTGAGAAACTAAAACTTGAGCTGAATAAAGCTTGGCCTTTAGCCTCGCATAGGACACCAGCATAGTAAGGGAAAGGTAAGCAAAGTACTTGAAAACTAGCCCAGACCCTATTTTCTGATTATTTGTTAACTTGTGGAGCAGCTGCGGGGACTACGGTGCCCTTTAGTGCTTTCCGACCTGGTGTGGCATAGGCTTGCCAGAGAGCTATACCAAAGAATAGGATATCCAGGAAACCAGCGCCTTCACCAAAGTAAGCACCGTAAACTTCAAAGAACTGAGCGATTGTTAGATTTCCTACACCCCCTACTTCGTGGAAAAAGTGGTTAAATATAAGATACTCACTGAATAAGATAGCAACCACAGTCAGCAGAACGCTTATCCACTGCAAAGGTCTTCCTGTTTTGCGCCCGGCACCCCGAACCACGCCTAGACCCACAAGCAAGCCCATCAGCATAGCTATGAAACCGATCTGCCAACCCGTCAGGATAACGAAGAAGTACCAAATAAGACCGCCCACCACGGCACCTGCCAGTCCCCCCATAACAGCCATGAGCATATTTGGATTGTAGGTTTGTTCTTCCAAGGCAGTCCGAGCTTTGGCAAGACATTGAGCACATAGGAATGTATCTGTCTTCCCCTTCTTTGACGCCTTTATTATGAGATGTTCATCTCCCGGCTCTATAGGTGTAGAACACTCTGCGCAAACTGGCTTCTCCATATTATCACCTCCTTGTCATTTTATATTAATGGCAAACGAAGTAGTCAAGATAGCTTTGATAATCCCTGAGGACATCCTCCTTGCTGCTAATTGTATTGTTCTCGGTAGATAGAACATAAATCTTTTGGTCCTTGTCACAATACCAGCTTCCGTAAATCCCAAACGTTTTATCACCCTCGGTAGTAGTCAAGGCATAATACTGATATAACATCCGGTGTCCGGCTTTGGTTGTTTCTACTAACTCACCTGGCTCAACGCTGACAACATCCTCACCACCCGCTATCCCCTGGAAGCCACCCTCCATGCCGGCTTCCAAAGTCACTTGGTCAACAAGCGACTCCTGTACCTTAAACCACATCACTCCAACAGCCTTTAACTCTTCATTTTCGACACCAGCGGCAACCGCACCCGAGGTATCATTGGCTTGGGATTCAAGGAGCCCCTGTTCAAAAAGCAGAAAGGATTGAGGATATTCAAAAGAGAAACCGTATTTTGAGTAGGTCTTATATCCTTCCCTTGTGGTCTCCTGCACGGCACAGCCGCTCACTGCTATGAGTGCAGTGCTAACAAGGACTAGCGTTCCTATCATGATCAGCTTCTCAATAGTCACTCTCGCCTCTTTTCTGCTTAATCTATCAAGTATCCTCACGTTTCACCTCTTTATGTACCGCTTTCAAGAACTCAAAAAGGGCACCAGCCACCGCCATACTACATAGCGATTCCAGTGCCCCTGTTCTATCCCTCTCATCTCCCACGCCCAATTTCAATTGTTTTATGACCGTTTCACGTGTGAACTAAAGCTTAGTCCTCCGCCAAGACTTTGTCAATACTTCAAACTACAGATTCGAGCATAATATAGAGATAAGTAGCAATAAGTATTGACACTTGCCCAGCCTTAGTATATTCTTTTGACTAATCACACAATTTAAAGGGGAGGAAAATCAGATGGCAAAGACTTCTACCGAACTGGAGGAAAATGTCGCTGGGTTACTTTGTTATGTGCTGGGCTGGGTGAGCGGGATTGTGTTCCTCTTACTTGAGCCGAAAAACAAGTTTGTCCGCTTCCATGCTATCCAGTCAATCGTTGTCTTCGGTGTCCTTAGCGTTGCTCAGGCTGTGTTATTCTGGATACCATTCGTTACCGAGATTATTGGCGTCATCATGTTTATACTCTGGATAGTTTTAATGGTCAAAGCCTACCAGGGAACAAGATACAAGGTACCCTGGGCAGGTAATTTTGCCGAGAAAAGAGTGGGGGGACAAAGTAAATAGCCAACCAATTATGCGAAATATAGTTAGGACTTGAAACAAGGTAGGTGCTTTCAAGTATTTCTACAGTGCAGGGAACCGTGAATTTACCCGATTTTCTCCATGTCTTCGTCACAGCAGACGAGAGTGCCACCACCAACTTTGGTTACTATTACCTCGTTACCACAGATATTACACCTATATTTCTCGCCTTCCTTTTCGACAGCCATCTTAAGACCTCCTTTTTACCAAACTACGCGCCGTATGGGCTTTAATTTATCTGTTTACTTACAGACCCTCAGCCCATTTTACCGCATTCAGGAAAATCTGGAAGCCGTCCCCATGCTCCTTTGGCTCAGTATTAACCCACAATTTTCTCCAAGCTCCTCCGCCACACTGACTCAATCTGCTCTAGAGGAAGGTCTATACAGTTCTCAATAGTAAACCGCCTACCTCTCACCACCCCTAACTTAGTTACAGGCACTTTACTGACAGCAGCCATCTCCTCCAGCCGTCGAACATTCTCTGGTCTTACCGAAACTACAATCCTTGACTGCACCTCCCCAAATAGGGTGGCATCCAGCCTACTGCCAAACCGCCACCCCTCCCCCTTAAAACCAAGACCTCCTCTTAAACAGCACTCAGCCAGAGTAATCACCAGACCGCCATGAGAGCAGTCATGAGCCGAAGCAATAACCCCTCTCCCAATAGCCTTGAGGCAACAAGATTGCACCCTCTTTTCCAGGTCTAGGTCAATAAGAGGTCTGCCCCTAACCAGACCATGAACCATCTCAAGGTACTCACTTCCCGCCAACCCACTACTATCAAGGTCACTACCCAATAAAAATACCTGGTCGCCCTCGCTTACAAAGCCCATATCACATCGCTGGTCTATATCCTCAATCAGGCCAACCATTCCACAAATTGGCGTGGGATAGATAGCGCCTTCCTTGCCCTCATTATACAGGCTGACATTGCCACTAATAACTGGTACACTCAGCTTCCGGCAAGCGCTACCTATGCCACGAATGCACTCTTTGAGCTGGTAATAAACACTCTTCCTCTCTGGTTTGCCCAGATTAAGGCAATCAGTGACAGCCATGGGTTTAGCACCGGTACACACCAAATTTCGTGTTGCCTCAGCCACAGCTATAGCTCCACCGGTATAAGGGTCAAGGTAACAATAACGTCCGTTTCCGTCTACAGTAATAGAAAGGGCTTTATTGCTCCCCTTTACCCGTAACACTCCACCATCACCACCGAGAGACACAACATCGGTCTGACTACTAGAGTCAGCGTGCTGAAATATCCACTCACGACTACAAATATTTGGTGAGGTCAGCAACTGGAGAAAAACCGATTGAGCCTCGTTGAAGGTAAGGTCAGGGATATCTTTTAGTTCCAACGACTGAATCTCTCTTAACCACCTCGGCTTTCTGACCCGGTATTGATACAATGGGGGGTCAGTAAGCAGCTTTACTGGGGCTTCAGCTACCACCGCATCACCCTCTTTAATCCTAGCCAATCCATCATCGGTAACCTGCCCAATGATAGTGCAGTCTAGTCCCCAACGATGAAACAGGTCTGATACCTTATCCTCATACCCCTTTTTAACTACTATCAGCATCCGCTCCTGTGTTTCGGAAAGCATAATCTCATAGGGGGTCATCCCTGCCTCGCGGCGAGGCACCTTAAGCATATCAAGCTCGATGCCGTTACCAGCTCTAGCTGCTGTTTCTACCGCTGAAGAGGTCAAGCCAGCAGCACCTAAATCCTGCATGCCTACCAGCCAATCGGTGTTAGCCAGCTCCAGACAGGCTTCAATAAGTAGCTTCTCCAAGGCCGGGTCGCTAGCTTGAACAGCAGTACTCGGTTCAGGCTCAGCCTCAAATGTTTTTGATGCCAGTCCTGACGCTCCATGAACCCCATCTCTGCCAGTTTCAGCACCAACTATCATCACCGGGTTACCCACACCGCTGGCTCTAGCCCTGACTAATTTTTCAATCTCTACGATGCCTACACACATAGCATTGACCAACGGATTGGTCGAATATGAGGTAGAAAAATAGACCTCCCCGGCAACAGTAGGAATACCCAGCTTATTGGCGTAGTCAGTAAAGCCAGCCACTGCCTGGCTAAATAGGTGCTGATTATGGCGGTCGTCTAAAGGACCAAGCCGTAAGGAATCGATAGCAGCCACAGGACGAGCCCCCATTGTCAGAATGTCCCTGGCTACTCCTCCATAACCACTGGCTGCACCATGATAGGGCTCAATAGCCGAGGGGTGATTATGGGACTCAATCTTCATCACCACTGCCAGCCCATCACCAATATCCACCACGCCAGCATTCTCGGCTCCAATGTCAACCAGCACCCTCTTACCTATAACAGGAAACAATTTAAATAGCGGCTTAGAGTGTTTATAACCACAATGCTCACTCCACAGGGAGCCAAACATGCCTATTTCCGTAATTGTAGGCTCGCGACCCAGCCTACGGACTATCAATTCATACTCCGCTTCGCTTAAAGCGACTTCATCTAGTATCCGTTTATCAACTGTCACAAATCACCTCCATTTAGTAGTATAAAAATAAATTCATCTCCTCAAGAGCTAGAGTACTTAGGAAAGGAAAACATAAGAGCAAGGTCACTGATTAAGCAGCTCAGTTACTACCGCATTTATCTCTCGCCCATCTGCCCTGCCTTTAAGCTGAGCGATAAGCTTAGGCATGACCTTGCCTTTATCGGCAGGTCCCTGCGCCCCCGTTTCCTTAATAATTCGACGAGCCTCAGCTATAATCTCCTCCCGAGTCACCTGCTGGGGCAAATACTCATTTAGGACAGCCATCTCGGCCTCTTCTTGTGCTACTAAGTCCTGACGATTTCCCTGCTTAAAGGCGTCAATGCTCTCCTGGTGCCGCCTAGCCTCTTTGGCAATAACACCAAGAATGTCGCCATCCCCTAAACCAGACTGCTTAGCAATTTCAGTATTTTGAATCGTTGCCAACACCAAACGGATGATCATACGTCTTACCTTATCACCACTCCTCATCGCCTGTTTGAGGTCATCCGTTAGCTTCTGTTTTAATGGAGATTGCAAAAAATCCTTATTTTTAGGATGAACTTCTGCTTCCATTAACCTACTAGTAAGTTATTAGCTATCTTCTCCAGGTTCTCGCGCTCTTGCGCCTCTTAGCTGCTTCCTTCCGCTTACGCTTAACGCTTGGCTTCTCGTAGTGTTCTCGACGACGTGCCTCACCTAGAATGCCACTCTGTTGCACTTTCTTATTAAACCGTTTGAGCAAACTCTCAAAGGTCTCATTACTGCCAGCTACTACATTAGCCACACAGCATCATCCTCCTTCTTACAACCACCATAATTTTAGTCAGCACAAGTTGTCTTGTCAAGAAACAGCAGACAGATTACACCCTCCCCAGGTTCACCACACAGCTCTGTTTTACCTCTAGCGTACAGAAAGTCGGTATACGCAGTTACCTTTCCCATAACTCAGGGATAGTATGCTCTAAATCAAAACGCCTCAAGGTATCAGGGAGAGGTTTGCCTGTCTCTTTATCAAGCTTCTCCTCTGTAATTTGTTCATTAGTAAGGTCTACCCTTAGAAGCTTCCCGGCATAACCATAAAGCTTGTTCATAGTGACCCTCTTTTTGTTTCTAGCCACCAGAATATACGGGGAGAAGAAGGACAATGTCCCCATCATTGAGTTTGGCTTCTGTTACATCTGGGATTTGCAACAGGCTATTGTTGAGCACAACATTGACCTGGTCACTGACTTTTCCTACATCGGGATTAAAAACCGCTTTACGAAAGTTGGTGTGGCTGAAGGCAAGGTCTGCCAATATGCTGCCAATTGTAGCCTCTTCTCCTATCTCTTTCTCAAGGATTAACCAATCAGAACTTTGTGCATCCAACATGCTGGCAACCCAGGGTGGAATCTTTAATTGAACCTTACCCATAGTATGCGCTTTACCTCCCTCTTATAACCTCACTGTAATACCAGGTTACCTATCAGAGTAAGGTTAATAATTACTCTCATCATGCGCTACATTTTAGTTAGCCCGAGTCATACTGTCAACAAATAGCAGGCAGATGACACCCTGCTTAGAAAACCAGTCTTAATCCCCCTTCTTCCTTAATACCTCACGAGCCGCTATCACGCCAGAACCTGATGCCTGGATTAAACCACGACTAACACCAGCTCCATCACCAGCAGCAAACATATTGCTAACTTCAGTTTCCAAACCAGGGCTAAGTTGAAGTCGGTTGGAATAGAACTTGACCTCAACCCCATAAAGCAAGGTATGGCGTGAAGCAACACCCGGAGACAGCTTATCCATCGCCTGAAGCATTTCCACAAGTCCACTAAGGTGACGATAGGGAAGGACGAAGCTAAGGTCACCAGGGGTAGCACTCTTCAAGGTGGGCTGGACTAAGCCCCGCTTAATGCGGGCCGGGGTAGAACGGTGACCTTGCATCAGGTCACCAAAACGCTGCACCAGCACCCCACCACTAAGAATATTAGCTAATCGAGCTAGATACTTACCATAGGCAATAGGCTCTCGAAATGGCTCGGTAAAGGTTGTGCTTACCAATAGAGCAAAATTAGTGTTGTTACTCTTAGGGTTAGCATAGCTATGCCCATTAACCGTGATTACCGGGTCAGAACCACCGGTAGTCTCCATAATGACCTCACCAGCAGGACACATACAGAATGTTCTAATCCGGTCATCGAAGCTCTTTGACAGGAACTCTAGCTTTGCCTCATATAGTACATTGGTCAAATCCTCCATCACTGCCACCGGCACCTCCACCCTAATCCCAACATCAACAGGATTATGATGCATGGTTAAATTAAGTCGACTGGTTTCCTTTGATAACCAATCCGCCCCTTCTCTACCCGGAGCCAGAATCAAAAAACGGCAGTCAAACCTGTCCCCAGTCTCAGTCTCAATCCCCCTAACCTCGCCATTACCAACAATAACCTTAGAAACCATCGTCTCAAGCTTAAATTCCAGGCGTGAAATGAGGTGATCCCGCATAGCCCTGAGCACAGAACGGCAATGCTCGGTGCCCAGGTGACGAATCGGAACTGGAACCAGACGCAAATCTACAAGGCTTGCTCGTTGCCGCAGCCCCTCAACCTCATCCCCCACCCCATAGAGCTTATCTGGGGCACCAAACCTGAGGTAGATATCATCAACATACTTAATGAGGGCTTCAGTATCATTCTGTCCAAGGTAATCCCCGAGTTGTCCTCCCACCTGTGGTGATAGTGTCAACTTACCATCACTAAAAGCACCAGCCCCGCCCAAGCCACAAACTAGATTGCGGCGCTCATCAATGTCCTTACCCTTCTCTATAAGCAGAATACTTAGGTCTGAAGCCTGAGACAGCTCTAAAGCGGCAAAGATACCCGCCGGGCCACCACCCACAATAATAACATCGTATTTCTTAGTCATCTTACTCAGCAGTGCCATTTAAACTACTGGGGAAAGTCGTATGGAATTTTTCCACGTGGCTATCTCCGTTACCCCCAGCATAAATCTCCGTTGAAAACGCAGTTTACAGCCGTCTTATTGTATAACCCATGGCTTTAGCCGTCAAGGAATGCAGCTATGTATCAACCCTATCCTCTTTTCTTATCAAGGAGAATAAACTTGACAAATAATTTGACACTTGACATTTGCCAAATGGCGAATTATACTATCTAGTATGGATAGCAATTATAAGAATCATCTAGGCAGAATAATCAAACAACAAAGGATTGCGATACCGCTGACACTACAGAAGCTAGCCGCTAGGGCAGGTGTATCAGCATCACACCTGGGTCGCATAGAGGCAGGGCAACGTTTCCCCTCAGCCCACATTTTACGCAAAATTGCTAAGCCTTTAGGTTTTGAGGAGGATGAGCTGTTTACTTTAGCCGGATACCTGTCCCCTCAATCTCCTATAATAGCTGAGACGAGTCCAAGCTATAGTGGTAGGCAATTAGACCCCTATGTAGCCAGAGTACTAGGTCAAGAGCCGGTAGAAGTGCAGCGTGCTGTCATAGGAGTCCTTACTATCCTAAAGAGTATCGCCCAGAGCCTGACCAAAGAAAGCAGCTAGCAACAAGTTTGAGGAATGTTTGCCTTACTTGACAGTTGTCAATTATACCTTTATCCTTAGTATAAGGAATATCTAAGGCAATAAGGGTGTTGCTAGCATAGAGGATGCTGTCATGGGCAGGACAAGAGGATTACTTATTTCCGTTGGTGGTATAGTTCTTATCATTCTGGGACTCGGGATGTGGCAAAGCCCCGAGATTAACTGGGGCGGCTTCATAGCAGCATGGTCTTCAATCATGGGGGAAATAGGCCGATTGATAGATGACCCCTTTGCCATACTAGGGATTTTAGTGCTGATAATCGGGATTTTTGTAGCTGTTCATGGAATTCGACGCCTGGTACGAAGGTAAGGAATGCAGCTAAACCACCACTAGGCTTGACGGAAAAAGCTCTCAACTGCAGTTAAGGCCTTACTCATTGCCACTATCGTCTCAGCAAAGCTCTTGGCTGATGAACTACCCGTAGGTGAGAAGAGCAGAGATTCAAGTCATGGGGCAAGTTAGCTTAAAGACCCCATAACTCAGGTGTAAACGGCTACCACCACCGCTTCTTTGGGGTTATGTTCGTCAAAAAATACAACTGCCACTTTCCTGCCCAGCGCCATCTCTACCGCTGGCAGATTCCGAGCTACAGCAACACCTTCCAGATAAATCTTATGGCTACCAGCGAGCTGGATGGTGGCTGTATAGTTACCAGAGTTGAAACTTCTTAGCACTGCTTTTCTCAAACTCATTTCCGTCACCCCTTAAAATATCTTCTATACTGCTCCTAGTGACAATCGCTCCTCATACTCTCCACGGCGAGGATTATAAACCAGGCTCAATCCCATCACTCTTCCCTTCTCGGCATCGAGCCCAGCCCGACTATCAGTTATGTCAATTACATCGTAGAGCTGCTGACCGCAATTAACCGGGATTCTGATACTGCCGCTAGTTGCCTCTATCTCAGCCTCCCTTAAGTAAGCCTCGCCCCTATCCTCAGCCTGGGCTACGGTACCTATATTCCTATCCTCTAGCTGGCTCAGTCTATCATAGAGCTTGGTTACCTGATTCCAAGAGAAGGAATCGACAATTATTGGCTCATCACCTCCTGAGTCGTAACCCTCGACCTGGACCCGGTTAAGCTCCCAGGCTCCCTTTCGGTATCTGCCCTCGAATATAGGATGAGTTGAACCATAGGAATAAATCGAACTATCAGAAGCTTGGGGATTCACTACATAGGCTTTACTGCCTTCAATAAACAGCACATCAGGGATGAAGGACAGCAACCTTCTGACAACAATATCGCCCCTATTATTAGGGTGAATAGTGAAGTCGGGGTAGTAGCTGGTAATAACTGACGACTGGGATTGTACCTCGAGCTTTAAGCCAACCCTAGCCAGGACGAACTCAAGGATTTGTTT
>JAUXAP010000017.1 GCA_030619865.1 Dehalococcoidia bacterium
TTTCCCCTCGCTACCTATACGACTGACGAATACCTTAGCATATCTCAGGTCAGGAGAGGTGGAAACCGCGGTCACCGTAATAAAATTGCCAAGCCGCGGGTCTTTGACTTGGCGCTGAAGTAATTCACTAATTTCCTGACGAAGGAGGCTATTTACCCGCTCAATACGATGTGTCATAACTATTCCCCCTAGTCAGCTTTCTTCGTACTATAAAACTCCAGCACATCACCAACTTCAAACTCACTAAAATCTTGGATACCCACGCCACACTCATAGCCAGTAACCACCTCCACCACATCGTCCTTAAAGCGTCTCAGACTACTAACAATAGATTCGCATACTATTTGGTCGCCACGCTTCACCCTGACTGAAGCACCACGGCTTATTTTACCTTCGGTAACATAGACACCGGCTACCTGCCCCTTCTTACCGGCAGTAAAGGTAGCCCGTACTTCAGCCCGTCCATCAATAACCTCTACATAAGAGGGCTCTAACATGCCTTTGAGGGCTTTACTCACATCATCTACCAAGTTGTAAATCACATCATAATGACGGATACTTACACCTTCCACCTCAGCCAATCGCTGCGCTCCCGGTTCACAGCCCGTATTAAAACCAATAATAAGCCCCTTGGAAGCAATGGCTAACATGACATCATTCTCAGTAATATTACCGCTGTCACTATGGATAACTCTGACTTGGATTTCCTCTGCACCCAACTGTTCCAAAGAACTTCTTATCGGTTCAATACTGCCTTGAACATCGGTCTTGAGAATAACATTAAGCTCCTTTACTTGCCCGGCACTTATTTGATCAAAGAGCCTGCTAAGGCTCACCGATTTTGGTGCTAGTGATGCCTCCTGTTGCATCTCCGATTGACGCTTTTCTACTAGAGCCCGTGCCTGGCGTTCACTACCTACAGCAGTTAGGGCATCCCCCACTTGAGGCACACTGTTTAAGCCGAGAAATACAACGGGGGCAGCTGGCTCAGCTTTCCTCACCCGTCTACCCATGTCATTAAACATGGCCTTTACCCTACCCCAAGTGGTACCAACTACTATAGTATCGCTAATCCTTAGGGTTCCTGTATGAACTAGCACAGTAGCTAGGGGCCCCTTAGTCTTATCCAGATTAGCTTCAATAACTGTTCCTGCTGCCGATTGAGAGGGGTCTGCCTTGAGGTCCTCCATCTCAGCTACCACCATAAGATTTTCTAGGAGAGCAGAAATGCCTGTCTTCTCTTTAGCCGAAATTGAGACACAGACTACATCACCTCCCCACTCCTCAATAAGCAAACCAGCATCAGATAGCTGTTGCTTAACAAGCTCTGGGTTAGCCTCAGGCTTATCAATTTTATTAATAGCCACCACTATAGGCACTCCAGCCGCTCGAGCATGGTCTATAGCTTCTAAAGTCTGCGGCATTACCCCATCATCAGCAGCTACTACCAAAATAGTGACGTCAGTTACCTGCGCTCCGCGAGCTCGCATTGCAGTAAAGGCTTCATGTCCCGGGGTATCTAAGAAGGTAATCTTTTGCCCATCAACATCAACTTGATAAGCTCCAATATGCTGAGTAATGCCTCCGGCCTCAGTATCCATCACATTAGTCTGCCTGATAGCATCAAGCAATCTAGTCTTACCATGATTAACATGCCCCATAACAGTAACTACTGGTGGCCGTGGTTTAAGACCGCCGAGCTCTTTATCCTGGAGCTGCCGACGTCTTTTAGCCTCACTAATAGTACTGGTTAAACCTTGAGATGTCCGAGGTTTCAAGTGTGCTTTATAACCAAAGCCTACTGCCACAGTAGACGCTGATTCATAGTCAATGCTCTGGTTAATATTAGCCATAATATCGTTTCGCATTAGCTGTTTGATAATTTCTACGGCACTAACTTGTAAAAGGTCAGCCAGTTGCCTTACACTCAAGGTATGGGGAATTTCAATTGAACGGGCTTCTGACGATGAAGAATCGTCACTAACCTTCTCGTCTAGAGGCTCCAGAACATCGTCCTGTTTACTTGTCTTTGCCATTCGTTGACTCCTTATAGGAAGTCCCTACCATATCTAAATTGCTGAAAAAGATAATTTTTCAGCAGCCTTAATTAGCTGGTCTCGATTATCCTGGGTAAGAGTAGTCCGTAAGGCATACTCTAGCTGATTACCCTTTAACCCAATCTCCCAGCACTCTTGCACCCGACATAAATAAGCACCACGTCCCGCCCTCTTGCCATTAATGTCAACCTCTACACTACCATCAGCAATACGCACCAAGCGGATTAACTCCCGCTTAGGTCTTACCTTACGACAAGCCATGCAAGTTCGCTGCGGTATATGCTGCCTAATACTCCCCCCCTTCATCAACATCAATCTCCCGCGTCCGGCGCCGCTTCTTAAGCTTGATGCCATCCTCAGCACTGTCCTTGCTTCGAACGCTTTTCTTTTTCTTCTTTGATTTAGCCGCAGGCTTAGGAGCCACAGGTACTGAGATGTCTTCGGCAAACCGAAGCTGGGGCTTTTCCCGTGTTACCGACGGTTCAAAAGGAACTGGCGGAGGAACAGGTGTAGTATCAGGAGCCGGTGAAGGCTCCGTAGCCTCTGCAGATACTAAAGCTGGTTCGGCAACAGCTGGTATTTCAGCAGGAAGCTCTTCACCGACCTTAGCCTCTTCTTCCGCCTCGGTTACAAGCTTAGCTTCCGCTCTTTCTGCCTCAGCTGCCGAAGCACCCTTAATATCAATTCGCCACTCAGTGAGTTTAGCCGCCAGTCGAACATTTTGTCCCTCTTTACCAATGGCTAATGAAAGTTGTTTATCAGGGACAACCACAGTAGCTATCTCCGTATCTCCACCCAACTCAACGCTTAATACCCGAGCCGGGCTAAGAGCATTAGTAATAAACACAGGGGTATCTGGGTTCCACATAACGACATCTATTTTTTCACCATTTAACTCACTAACAATATTCTGTATCCTGATACCACGTAATCCAACACAACAACCAACCGGGTCAATGCCCTCTTGGCGTGCCGCTACAGCTACCTTGCTCCGAAAGCCAGCTTCACGAGCGACCGATTTTAATTCCACCACTCCGTTTAAAACTTCAGGAACCTCCAGCTCAAAAAGCCGACGAAGCAAATTGGGGTGGGAACGTGATACCACCACCCGAGGCCCTTTACTAGTCCGAATCACCTCTAAAAGGTAAACCCTAAGCCTCTGACCTACTCGATACCTCTCAGTAGGCATTTGCTCAATCGCAGGCAGTATCGCCTCTGTTCTACCCAAATCAATAAATACTTGCCTGGGCTCAATACGCCGCACCAACCCGGTAACGAGGTCACCTTCTTTATTAACGTATTCTTCAAACACGGCGCTATGCTCTGCTTCATGAAGGCGCTGGAGGATAACCTGCTTTGCCGTTTGAGCAGCAATGCGCCCAGCATCATGCGGGGTAGCTTCTACTGCAATAGTCTCGCCAATCTGTGCATCTGGCTTGACTTGACGTGCCTCATCTAACGATATCTCGCGGCGACTATCTGAAGGTAGCTCAACTACAGCTTTCTCAGCCCATACTTCAACTTCACCGGAAGTAGGATTAATCTTAACCGCAATATTCTGATTAGCAGCGAATTTATCCTTCCTATAAGCAGATACCAGTGCCGCCTCCACAGCGCCAATAACCACTTCCTTAGGCAGGTTCTTCTCAGCCGAGAGTTGGGTGATAGCGAGTAGAAAATCGCTCTTCATCTCAGGTTAAAACCTCCAATTTCATTATTTCTTATACAACAAAAAAGTGGGTTTCATCCCCACTTACTTAACTACTCAACTCTTTGTCTAATAAAAATATACCATAATTAAGATAAAAATGCAAGTCGCCGGGCCCATTTTTTTAACATTGTAATCCCTCCCACAGCCCTCCTACTCTGGCTCTTAGTTCACCAAGGCTACAATCAGTATTTATAACCACATCAGCACGTCTTACCCGCTCCTCTAAAGATAACTGGGAGCGGATGCGAGCCAGAGATTCCGCCTGAGATAACCCACTCCGTTCACCAAGCCGCCTGAGCACCGTCACCTCAGAGGCTACCGTAACCCAAACCTCATCTACTAATGAAGTCCAGCCAGCTTCCAGTAAGAGAGGAGCTTCAAGCACAACCACACCCGTCCTCTGCCGTCGGTAGCCATCAATCTGAGCCTTCACCATATCAAACATCCGGGGGTGCATTATCTGGTTCAACCGCAGTAGAGATTCAGAATTGCCAAATACTATCTCGCCCAGCTTTTTACGGTCAATATCACCACCCGGGGTAAGAACCTGCTTGCCAAAAGCAGCTACTACCTCCCGATAGAGGTCGGTATCACGCTTAAGCGCCTCATGCCCTACCTTATCGGCATCTATAATGACGGCACCCAGCTCAGTCAAAAACTGAGACACCACGCTCTTGCCGCTGCTGATACCACCAGTAAGTCCTATAACCTTCATTATCTACCATCCTACCCAAGTCTAACTACTGATAACATAGCAGTCAAGAGAAACTTCGTCTCTCTCTGATCCTCGGTCTGAGGATAATCAGATTATTGGGCGTCTAAGAGGGGCGGTCGCCCCTCTTTTTAACATGCCTCCCCCTCTCCCTCGAGGGAGAGGGGGATAAAGGGGGTGAGGGTGACAACAAATATCAATCTCTGGGCTATAATTGACCATAGCCGAGTGATATAATGAAGTTAAGTGAGTTATAGGGTAAGTAACCATGCGTGAGGCAATGCTCTACAAAAAACTGCCCAATTCCAGAGTGCAGTGTAATATCTGTCAGTGGCGTTGCACCATAGGTCAGAACAAGTTTGGTGTTTGCCGAATGTACCAGAATAGAGAGGGCGTCCTCTATAACCTGAATTATGCTCAGGCATCATCAGTCGCCGCTGACCCTATTGAAAAGAAACCCTTATTCCATTTCTTCCCCGGTACTCTAGCTTTCTCCTTGGGCGGTTGGGGCTGCAATTTTCATTGCCAGGACTGCCAGAACTGGGAAATCTCCTGCCCCGAGAGTGGTGAGCCGTGGCGTGGTTCCCGAGAAGTTCAACCTCAAGAGGCCGTAGAACTGGTTAAACGCTACCAGTGCCAGGGCATTGCCTGGACATATAATGAGCCCGGTACCTGGTTTGAATATACCCTTGATTCAGCCAAGCTGGCTAAGGAGAATGACCTCTATACCGTCTATGTGACCAATGGCTACCTGACCCCCGAGGCACTGGATGCTATTGGACCCTATCTGGATGCCTGGCGGGTTGATATTAAGGGCTTCTCTGACTCCCTTTACCGTAATCTGGCCAAGGTAACTCGCTGGCGAGGAATACTTGAGGTTGCCAAGCGGGCTAAAACTAAGTGGAATATGCATGTTGAGGTTGTTACTAATATTATACCCACCATGAATGATGACGACCAGCAACTTGAGGGAATTGCAAACTGGATACGAGATGAGTTGGGTGAACTAACACCATGGCATGTAACCCGGTTCTACCCTCACCACCATATGAGACACTTACCTCCAACCCCTATAACCACTCTTGAGCACGCCTATGATATTGGCCAAAAAGCCGGGCTCAAGTTTATTTACGCTGGCAATGTGCCTGGACATAAGAGCGAGAACACTATCTGCTACTCCTGTGGTAAGCTTGTAGTGCAAAGGTTTGGTTACCAAGCCAATGCAGTAGGGCTGGAAGGTTCAAAGTGCAAGTTCTGCGGGGCAGAGCTTAATTTCAGGGCATCTGAGGCAGAGAGGAGGTCATCATGATTAGAGGGCCAGTTGTAGCCGGGCAATTTTATCCAGACTCACCTTCCCAACTCAAAGAAATGATTGAGAGAATGACTGATGATAAGGCAGTAAAAGAAGAGGCAATCGGTCTGGTCTCACCTCATGCCGGATATATCTACTCAGGGCCGGTGGCGGGTGCTGCTATATCTAAAATCAAATTTAAAGACACCTTTATTATTATGGGGCCCAGTCATACCGGGATGGGAAAACCTTTTAGTATTATGACCGAGGGTGTATGGAAAACACCCCTGGGTGAAGTAGAGATTGACTCAGAACTGGGCAAGCATATTCTAACCACATCTAGTTACCTAGAAGAAGATATTGTAGCCCACCAACACGAGCATTCCATTGAGGTTCAGCTACCATTTTTACAATACTTCAAGAGGGATTTTAAGCTCGTGCCCATCGTACTCGCCTACGCTACCGGTGCCATCTATAAGGAAATTGGTAAGGAAATAGCTAAGGCTATTAAGGCGTTAAACAAAGAGGTGATAATCATAGCCTCAAGCGATATGACCCACTATGAGCCCCAAGAGTCTGCCCAGAGGAAGGATAATCAAGCTATAGAAGCCATACTGGATTTGAATGGAGATGAACTGCTAAAACGAGTCCAAGAGCTAAATATATCAATGTGCGGCTATGCACCAGTAGTCAGCCTCATCTCGGCGGCTAAAGAGTTAGGGGGAAAGGAGGCAGAACTGGTTAGATACCAGACCAGTGGTGATACCACCGGCGATTACTCAAGCGTGGTGGGCTATGCCGGGATAATAATAAAAGGCAAAGAGAAATGATATGCATCCACTTGTGAAATTAGCCAAGAAAACAGTAGAGACCTATGTTAAAGAAGGTAAAACCCCCAAGCCCAAAAAGCTTACCCCTGAGATGAAGGAGAAGGCTGGGGTCTTTGTTTCAATACATAAGTTTGGCGAGCTAAGAGGCTGCATTGGCACCTTTGAGCCGACCAAGCCCAATGTGGCTAAGGAAACCATCACCAATGCTATTAGCTCGGCTACTAGAGATCCGCGTTTCCCTCCCATCGCCCCCAATGAGCTTGGTGACCTTAGCTACAGTGTGGATGTACTAACCAAGCCCGAGCCAATAGCGAGCAAAGACCAGCTAGACCCTAAAAAGTATGGAGTTATAGTGGAATGCGGGTTCAGGCGAGGCTTGCTCCTCCCCGACCTTGAGGGAGTAGATACTGTGGACTACCAGATTGATATCTGCTGTCAGAAGGCCGGAATCATGCCCAATGAGCCGATAAAGCTATACCGCTTTGAAGTGAAAAGATACAAATAACTACCTGAGTTTGGCTACTGCCGTTTTTATCCTCTCTAAAGCCTTCTTAATATTTTCCAGAGATGTTGCATAGGACAGTCTAAGGTAGCCTTCGCCATACTCCCCAAAAGCGGTACCAGCAAGAGTTGCTACCCCGGCTTCCTGCAAAAGGTGATCAGCTAACTGTTTGCAATTCATCCCCACTTTTTTGACATTGGGAAACACATAGAAGGCACCTTTGGGTCGGAGGCAGCTTATGCCCGGGATTTCATTCAGTCCGTCTACTATTACGTCTCGTCGCCTTTTGAATTCGTTTACCATTTTTGGTACGCTGTCCTGTGGACCGGTCAGTGCCTCTATGCCCGCGTACTGGATAAAAGGCGCCGTACAGGATACGCTATTCACAATCAGGCGCACAGTAGATTCAACCAGCTCCGGTGGCATAACCGCATAGCCCAGGCGCCAGCCAGTCATTGCGTAGGTCTTGGAAAAGCCGTTGAGCAAGATAGTTCTATCCAGCATGCCGGGCAGGCTGGCGATACTGTGATGCTTTCCTTCATAAAGAATGTATTCATATACTTCGTCGGTAAGAACAGTAATATTGTGCTTCTGAGCAAGCTCAGCTATGGCGCGGATATCACCTTCTTCTAAGACTCCACCCGTTGGATTTTGAGGAGAGTTAATGACAATGAGCTTGGTGCGAGGGGTAATCTTGGACTTTAGCTCATCTATATCAAGGCGAAAATCCAGTTCCTCCCGAAGTGGAATGGGCACTGACTTTGCCCCGGTAAAGTCAATCATTGATTCATAGATAGGAAATCCTGGGTTAGGATATATTGCTTCATCCCCCTCCTCAAGTAATGCCAGGATTGAGTAGAACATGATGGGCTTGGCACCGGGGGTCACGACGATGCGTTCTGGACCTACCGAAATACCGCGTGTTCTTTCCATCTGTTTGGCAATTTCAGTACGCAGCTCAACTAATCCTTGAGCATTACAGTAGTGAGTTAAACCCTTACCCAGTCCTTCGTTGGCGGCATTACAGATGTTTTTAGGCGTATCAAAGTCCGGTTCACCAATTTCAAGATGGACCACCTCAACCCCCTTGGCTTCAAGGGCCTGGGCTTGAGCCAGAACTTGAAAAGCAGTCTCCGTTCCTAACCGAGCCATACTTGAAGATAGTTTCATTTTTGTCCTCCTGACCTATTATTAGTTAGCCTCAATATTCAGCATCACCTTGCTGCGGTTGACCATTATAACAACAAAGTAGCACTAGAGCAATAAAAGTTCAAGCTACTGCGCTGACAAACAAGAATATGGTTAATTTCTTTTTGTCTTTATGTTAAAATGAACTAGGAAGAAAATGTACGATTTAAGTGGTAAAGTTACTCTAACCTTAAAGAAGGTGCATTATGGATATGTTTGAACAGCAATACAGGGAAAAGATGGAGCAGGAGGCGCCGCTGGCAGCCCGGATGAGACCGGACACCTTTGACGACTTTGTCGGGCAGGAACACCTGGTGGGTGAAGGGCGTGTATTGAGGAAGGCTATTGAAACCGGTCAGATACCATCAATCATCCTGTGGGGTCCGCCGGGCAGTGGCAAAACCACTTTAGCCTTCATCATCGCCAATACCACCGCTTCACATTTTAGTCCGATAAGCGCGGTCAGTGCTGGCGTAGCTGACCTGCGCCAAATAATAGACGAAGCTAAAAAACGCCGTAAAATGTACAATCAGAAAACTATCCTCTTCATAGACGAGATTCATCGCTTCAATAAAGCCCAGCAGGATGCAGTCCTACCCTTCGTTGAGGATGGCACTGTTACCCTCATCGGGGCTACTACCGAAAACCCCTCCTTTGAGGTCATCTCTCCTCTTCTCTCCCGTTGTCGGGCTCTCACCCTGAACCCTCTCAAGGATGATGAAATTCGCATCATAATCCAGAGAGCACTAAAGGACAAGGTGCGAGGTCTGGGCAAATTAAATGTAGAGTTGGCTAACGATGCTTTAAGCCATCTCATCACTATGTCAAATAATGATGCCCGAATTGCCCTTAATGCCCTGGAGATGGCAGCTCTAACTACACCGCCTGATACCGATAGAAAGTGCCGTATTCCACTGCCGACTATTGAGGATGCCGTTCAGCACCGGGCTTTGCTTTATGACAAAGCAGGAGAGCAGCACTACGACCTTATCTCAGCCCTTCACAAGTCGATGCGAGGCTCAGACCCGGATGCCTCTTTATACTGGTTAGGCAGGATGCTAGAGGCAGGAGAGGACCCCCTCTACATTGTCCGCCGCCTGGTGCGCTTTGCCTCAGAGGATGTAGGCATGGCTGACCCCCAGGCATTAGTAGTAGCCATGGCCGCTCAGCAAGCCGTCCACTTTGTCGGTATGCCTGAGTGCAACCTGGCTCTGGCTGAGGCAACCGTTTACCTGGCTACTGCCCCTAAAAGCAACTCATTGTATAAAGCATACTCCGAGATTCAGGAGGAGATTAAACACGGTTCCAATGAGCCAGTGCCTTTACATCTACGCAATCCAGTGACACCGCTGATGAAAGGTATAGGCTATGGCAAGGGATATAAATATGCCCACGACTACCCCGAGCACTTCGTTGAGCAAAAAAACCTGCCCGATTCTCTTCAGGGCAAGCACTACTACACTCCTAGCGACCAGGGGTATGAAAAAAGGGTTATAGCTCGACTCAAAGCCTGGTGGCGAAAGAAAGGAAAACCAGCTGAACCCGAAAAAGGCAAGGAAGGTTAAAGCGGACTCATATCACATTTCCCATCGTCACCTAACTACCCCGGCCCCTACCAGTTACTGGAATCACCTTTTCTACCACGCCATTTCTTACTCCATAGAGCTGGTCATGTATATTAATAACCAGGGTAGCATTGTTAGGCACAATTTCTAACCGCTCGCCAAGACTCAGCTTCTTATTTGAATTTCTATAATAAACATAACCAGTCTCGGCACCCAGAGCCCCTAGCCACAGGTCAGGACGCCCCTCAACAGGACCAAAGCTAGGCATTCCTTTCCAGAAAAAGCCCGGGGTCTCCCGAGCTGCTATGAGAGAGTCTTTACCAAATGTCTTATACCCGGCATCAATTATAGCCATATTTGAGCGTGAAGTGCTCACCACGGTAGTTAACACGGTTACAGCGCATGCTTCTCTTGTATTACCGAGATCCAGCATATACATGATATCGCCGATCACACGATTCCCTGGATGAAGCTCCGTTATCTCAGGGAATTTTCCTTCCTTTATATAACGACAGGTGTCACGGAACGTATTCGAAGCACCCATAGAAACATGCTCTATTGTGATACCCTCTTTCCTCAGCATCTTGGCTGTTTCCGTCATTAACGATGCCGTTCCAAAAGTCATCTTGTCTACGCCTTCTGGTGTCTTGTCGCCAACAATTGCATGCCCATAAAGACCTATAAACTCAATACCTGGAAGTCGGCAAAGTTTCTTAGCCATATTCAAGGCAGGTTCACCCGGGGCAACACCAAAGCGGGGAAATCCACCTAGAGCTGAATTTGTATCAAGCTTTAACAGCACAGGAACCTTTCGCCCAACCGCCTGGCCAACCTGAGAAACACCCTCGGCTTGCTCAATCATATCCACTACGACAGCAATCTTAAGCCCTGGTTTATTAAGGAGCCTCTTGAGTATTTCTAGCTTATGATGACCATAAACAGGGTGAGCAACAATGATATCGTCAAGTCCCGCCTCTGCCATAGCTTCCGCCTGAGCCATAGTACCTACCTCTATCCCACATGCCCCCGCTTTAATTTGCATCCTGGCTATTAATGCCGACTCATGAACCTTAATATGCGGTCTCAGTTTAACGCCTGCCTCGGCGGCCAGCTGGGACATCTCTCTTATATTTGCCTCCAGTTTGTCCATATTCACCAGTACGGCCGGTGTGTCTAAAGATGAATAAGGAACTTCTTGCTTTGTCACTACTCTTTTCCCCTTTCTTTTTCAGTTCGGCAATCTTTGCTAATCTTATGCAGAGTTTGGGCACCTCCCCAAACACTAATAGCCTAAATCTTATACCCGTGCATGGGAAAACGTCAAGACACGGAATGATGTAATCAACCTGAATGGCTATGTATCCCCATCAGTAACATGCTATACTTGTGGCCAACAAGAGCCCTGAGTCAAAGGTTTTTAGCCGCAAGTTATAGGATGTTTTAGCCTGAGATAGCTGTATAGCCAATTATGACACATAAAAATCCAATGTTTCAAGCCAATTGCAAAACTACGGCCATGGGTATTATGCCCCATACCAATGTAGACAGAGCCCTGGAGTTAGTCCTTAGTTTGGATATACCCTTCTGGCCACAATTACCCAATATTAGCTTCTACGAAGATATGTATGCCCAGACATCACCGAATTTTCCCGGAATAGTTGTTGACCCTGACAATGAAAGAGTGAGCTTTAACACTACCAGATTTGAAGAGGAGCTAGGCAATTATTCACTGATGATGGCTAAGCCTGAGACCTTTGTTTTAACCGAGAACTATTCGGCGGTTTATCACCGGTTCCTCGCTGAAGACCTCCAGGATTACCCTGCCATTCGGGGGCAGGTAACCGGGCCGGTAAGCTTCGGCTTTAGAGTCACTGATGAGGACTCCAGACCTATCATCTACAACGAGGGAGTCAGGGCTCTGCTGTTTGATTTCATTCAGAGGAAAGTCAACATTCAGTATCGGCAACTGAAGGAGAAGAACCGAAATGCCTTTGTCTGGTTGGATGAGCCCGGGTTGGGGTGGGTCTTTAGCGGTCTATCCGGTTATAACGACATCCAGACTAGGCAAGACTATCAGAGTTTCCTGGCTGGTCTTGACGGTCCCAAGGCACTGCACCTTTGTGCCAGCATTAACCTGCCTTACCTTTTAGGGTTAGGTATTGAGCTTCTATCCTTTGATGCTTATCAAATGGAGCTCATGCCAAAAGGATATGCCAATGCTGTCGCTGACTTCCTCAGAAGTGGCGGAATTATCTCTTGGGGCATTGTGCCCACTGACTTAGAAAGTCTCAGTAAAGAGACGCCGGAAACACTAGCCAAGTTACTTTCAAGTTACTGGGAAGTGGTATCCCTGAACACTGGTTTATCGGCCAAGGTAATTGCTGAACAAGCCTTGATTGCACCGGCGAGATGCTGTCTCAAGAATATAGGACAAGTTGGTGCTAGTGATGATACAACAGCCGACGAAACCGGATGGAGTTCTAACTTAACAGTTGAGGAACGAGCAGTTGAGACAGCGTTTGCCTATCTGGTAAGGCTTTCCGAAATTCTTAAGGGGAAATTTGACTTATAACTCTAAAGAAGTAAAAGGTCTATCTTTACAAATGTGGCGTGGCAGGCTCATCTCGGCGGTCTGGCATTTGGGCTATGGAAACAGGACTCTATTCAAAATTAGAGCTCACTTAATTAGTTCCACAACTATAGCTCCCCCGTGACCACCGTTGCCACAAATAGTGGCCAACCCATAGCGTCCATCACGCTCCTTAAGGGAATTTAATACATCAAGCGTTATCCTGTTTCCTGACATCCCTCCAGCAAAGAAGCATTGAGAGAACACATCTACGCTTAGTCTACCAGCCTAATCCACCCGGATACTGCTAAAATTACCTTTGGCTGGAGTCTAGGGATTAAATAGTGAAACTAAAAGTCAATTCAAAAAGTAACTTTCATTGTTTCCTTTCGCTCATTGTTGTCCAAGCACAAGCCTTACATAGTGCTACCAGTAATCAGATGTCTTCTGTTAGGCAATGTGTATATGCCTAAGATATGATTTTTAGTTCTACTTCTTTATCTTTCCCTGGGTTTTGAAGGATAAACCAAAACTCTTTATCTACCCCTACCCCTCTAAGTCGTACCTTAATTGTATATTCGCCTGCGGGTAACTTCCTATCGTTATCACGAAAGCCTACTGTTGCTTTTCGTGGTGTTTCGTTATTATAGCCATAGAATTCTTCCTCTTCGTGATATTTAAGGCCGATATCCATAATATAAGGCCTCCCAGTCGGCGGTAGTTTAATTTGGTCAATTTCGATGGCAACTGCCCCGTCAGCGATTTCTTTAGTTTCTGCCCAACGCCCAATCATCGTAAAGAAGCATCTCTGGCGAGAGTTATCATAGAATTCGATATGTCCAACAATATCTGCTTCGGCACCTTGTAGTGAGGATTTTGGGTCGTTCGCAAATTGCACACGGGCGAACCATGGTCTTTCTCGAATGTCAGTCTGGCCAGTACGTCTTGTAACAACATTACCAAAAACGTTTTCTGTTTTGACGAGAATTATACGAGGGCGTAGTTTTTCTAAATGGCGAATTCTAATTATCATTTGCCCAAAAACAATAAAGGATGAGATGCCAAAGATAATGAATGCTAATTGGTACCAAGGCAAACCCCCAATAGTCAGGTTTTGGAAAGCTTTATCTGCTATCCCCCACACACCAATGACATATCCAGCCACCGCCACTAACCTCGCCCCCCATATAAAGAGGCTACCCAATATAGACATACCTCAATTCTACCCCACCACCTTTCATTAGACAATCTAGGTATTGACATATTAGTTTTTGGTAGTATACTTCGTATGCGACTTACTATTTTAGGGGGTGAGAAATGGCTAGCACTTATCGTAAGAGAAAAGGGGTAGCATACGACACTTGGCACAATTGTAGCAACTGTTCTAATTGGCCAACCTCTGATTATGTAGAGCGTGATACGAAGCCAACGAGCGGCGAACGTTGCAACGAGTGTATGGCTAAAGAAAAGGCGGGCACTTGTAGCTAACACGTTGCCCCCTTCCCCCAAACCACACTAAACTCAAAAATGGCCTGTTCCCCAGCAAAATAGAGTGTTTTAATGTCTTGTGAATAGTCCTTTCCACGCTTGTGGGCAAATTCATCAAAGCAATACAAACACACTACTTTGGTTTGGAGTTCTGGGGGTATTATTGATGCCCAAACCTCATCGGGCACACGAAAGTTAAACTTATCTGGCCTACCGCAGACCTTGCAGGTTTGTTGGCGGGAGTTTCGCAACTGCCTCAACATTGACTTGAAGCTGATAGAAGCCTAAAATTAAAAGGTTCATAAAGCTCCACAAAAGACTTATCTTTGAGGTGAAACTTGAAAAAACTAATAGCATTTCTGCTGCTTACTGTTATTTTACTGGCGGGTTGTTCTGCCCCAGCTACTCCGGCAATAACCCCTGAATTGCAGCAGAAACTTGACCTTCTGGTGGAACAGCTTGAACAGCAGCGCCAGACGCTGCACGTACCCGGTATGGCCATAGCGGTAGTCAAGGATGATGAAGTTGTCCTTACTCATGGCTTTGGGGTTGCCAATGTCGAGAAAGAGACACCCGTGACGCCTGAGACTATCTTCGCTATCGGCTCGTCTACTAAAGCCTTCACCTCTACCCTCGTCGGTATGCTGGTCGATGATGGTAAGATGAAATGGGATGACCCGGTAGCCAAATACCTGCCATACTTTCAGATGAATGTTGAAAGTGATAATGAAAGCGCCGAGGCTACACTGCGGGATGTACTTTCACACCGTACCGGCTTTACTCGCATGGGTCTCCTGTTTGCCAGCGGCCAAATCCCCCGCGAAGAAGTGCTGCTTGATTCTACCAAAGCCAAACCATACGTGGAGTTTCGCGAGAAATTCTATTACAGCAATGTGATGTATATGTCCGCGGGCGCAGCGGCTGGCAAAGTAGCTGGTACGGACTGGGATACATTAGTTAAGGAACGTATCTTTAAGCCGCTGGATATGGATAGTACAACTACATCCGTAATACAAGCTGAAAAGGATTCTCGCCTGTCATTAGGCTATCTGTGGAATGAAGATTTAAAGGTCTACGAATATAAACCTATGCGCAATATGGATAATATTGGCCCGGCCGGGGCAATCAATTCCAACGTGCTCGACATGGCACAATGGCTGCGCCTCCAGCTCGGCCGTGGTGAGTACGAAGGCCGCCGCCTCATCAGCGAGGAAACCCTCCGTGAAACCTGGACGACTCAAATCGATATTACCGATAACGTAGGCTACGGAATGGGTTGGGTGATACGGGAATGGGAAGGCCAGCTGGTCATCGAGCACGGCGGTAATGTAGACGGCTTTTCGGCACAGGTAGCCATGCTGCCCGAATCCAACCTCGGCTTCGTCCTGCTTACCAATGCATCCGTAAGCCCCCTGCCGTCGCAGGCCATCAACCTGGTCTGGGATACGCTGCTCGGAGAGGAACCTGCCGATACCGGAACTACTGAAGATTATGAACCATATATCGGTAAGTATATCGCCAACTTCGGCCAGTTTCAGGACACGATATTTACGGTGCTGGTGCAGAACGACCGTCTTGCCGTTGATGTGCCGGGTCAGCAGGTCTTCGAGCTAAAGGAGCCTGACGAAGAAGGCAAATGGTACTTCGCCATCACCAATGATGTTGCCGTATCTTTTGAACGCGACGAAGCCGAGAATGTCATCGGCATGAAAATGTACCAGGCAGGTATGACCTTCGATTTACCCAGGGAAGGCTTCGAGATTGCCCCTGAAATTCCCCTGGAAGAATTGCAGAAGTATCTCGGAAACTACCGTTCCGAGCAGTTAGGTATAACTGTTGCGGTATTAGTCCAAAACAACCGGCTTGCCGCGGATGTACCGGGGCAGATGGTCTACGAACTCTATCCTCCGGACGAGGAAGGCATGTGGTTCTTCCGAGTAACACCGGATATAAGTTTGAGTTTCGGTGAAACGCCGGATGGAAATGTAGAGTCACTTACTATGTACCAAGCTGGTCAGGAGTTCCTCATGCCTCGCGTAGAAAGCCAACCATTGCCGACAGTTGCTGAAATTATGGCTCTGCGTGATACCGAAGGTAACGAGACTGCCCTGGAAGCTATGGGTAACTATCGTATAGACAGCACTATATATAGCGAACAGTCTGGAGTTAGAGGTACGGTTTCCGTATATGTCGCCGGTCCCGACAAATATCGTGCTGATGCCGACTACGGCAAATACGGTTACAGCCGTATGGTGTTAAACGGTGACCGCGCCTGGGTCGAATCAAGCTTCGGACCGTTTAAGGAACTACGCGGCCAGTTATTGGCGCAGGCAAAGCAGGGACATCCCTATATTATGACCGGTGATTGGCGTGACTACTTTGACTCCATAAAAGTGCTCCGAGCCGATACTCTCGATGGTAAAGAAGTCTATGTAGTGGAGTTGAAAAGAAGTGACCTGCCAGCGATGACCGTATTTGTTGATGCCGTAACAGGTGACGTGCTCCTATCCACAATAATCTCGGTTCAGGAAGGAGGTATCGGTATTCCGGTAACCACCCGGTCCGAAGGCTTTCGGGAGGTGTATGGCATTCGTGTCCCTTCCCGCTCAATCTCAAGTAATGAGCAAGCAGGCCGTACCTTTATTGAGGACGAAACGATCGAGGTCAACATTCATCTAGACGATGACTTCTTTATCCTCACACCCCCGGTAGATTAAGATGCTGCCCGGTTAATAATCGATAAGAATAGAAGAACCTAATATTTGATATATTCCGATAGATAAATGAAGGGGGAGCAGTGGCTGAACTGAAGTTCACTCGACTACAATGTAGCTGTTCCCTCCTACCCCCAAGCCATGCTTCAAGGCGACAACTACCTGGGGTGACTGCCAGGGGTCGGTAACCAGTTTGTTCTTGGCGTTATAAGCGAGAATTAGTTTCATTGCTTCGACATCAATGGCGATAAGGTCTCCGGAGGCAAGCACCAGTCCGGGCTCTACTAACTGGCCCTTGTCAGGTCCGCCAGAGACAAAGGCTTTTCTGCCATCCATGACAATGATATCTGGTTGCCAGCAGAGACTGATTTCAGCGATTTTTTGCTGCAGGTAACGGGCATGAAGAGCCCGCCGCTCACCGGGGTGCATGAAACCCACCGCAAGCTTCAGCGCGCCAGTGAATCCTGCACCCCCATGGGTCTTCATGCAGGGTAGATACACTATCTTGTCGGCTTCATAAGCTGAGCGGGGCATAGAAATCGTGTCCAAATAGTCACCGTTGACCTTAACTCTCACCCAGTCATCAGTCCTGTCTTCAAAAGCAATCAACTCCACATCCAAATGACGAGCCAACTCAAAGACACCTAGCTTCCGAAAGACGTTTCTAGTAGGTCTCCAAAGTCCCCCGGAGCTTTCACCGATGGTAACCCTTGCTCCGGCATCCAAGAGAAGCTCAACTACGGCACGGAGAAACATCAGGTCGGTGGCGCCGGGATAGGGGTCGGGGCTATTGAAATTGGGCTTTACCAAGACCCGGTCACCCCGGTTAATGGGTTGACCCGGGTGCCCCAGTAGTGCCAGGCTCCTGTCAACGGAGGCTCTAATGTCCTCATCGGCCCGCACCTTGCTGACGAGAGCCTGCCCGTTGCTACACCACGGATTGACGGTACGTGGCTTGGGGTCAACAAGCGGGATATTCTTTGGCGCCCGGTCGCTAAGGAAGTGATAGAGCCCAACAAGCCTGTCAATAAAACCTGCCATTTAATTTCCCATACGCTGCCAGTAATTTTTGAGCCTTCTGGTATCAGCATTATTATGGGCAGATTGGGGGTTTTTTGTCCAGTCCTCTATCCAAACCAGAAGGGTCACTGATGACAAGACTCGGGTTTGACAAACCAGTTTTTCATTGTTACAGGTTTTGACAGGTAGGTACCATGGGGATATTGTTTTCCGCCTACAAGCAGGGTAAAGTCGCGCGTAACATGTTTGACTGCACAATGTGACAGCAATATAATATCATTCAAGAGCGAAGTAAGAGGTTGTGAGGACAATGACTAAAAAAGACCTCTTGCTTTGGTGAATTTTCGACGGGGTTTGGGGACGAGTTAGCTATGATTTTGGGCGGTTAGCTCAGTGGTTAGAGCGCTTGCTTCACACGCAAGAGGTCACTGGTTCAAGTCCAGTACCGCCCACCATAGGATATAGATTCCGAACCACCTACATATTGGTTGGCACAGCTTGACTCTAGTTGTATACTGTAAGCCAATAGGCTGTAGTTGCTCCAGTTCTAAGGTGAGGTGTTACTTGATGACAGTTAAAGTTGTTACCGATAGTACTGCTGACCTGCCACCCCGGTTAGCTAAGGAGCTGGGTATTACGGTGGTGCCGGTCTATCTGCGCTTTGGTGATAGTGTCTACCGTGACCGGGTGGATATCAGCGAAGATGAATTTTACCAGAGGCTATTGTGTGACCCTATTCATCCCAATACCACACAGCCGACTCCGCAGGATTTTGCTGATGTCTACCAGAAGCTATCTCAGGAGGCTGACGGGATTATCTCTATTCACGTCTCCAGTAAACTAAGTGGCACCTGTAACTCAGCGCTACAGGGCAAGGAACTAGTAAAAAGGGGATGCCCTATCGAGGTAGTTGATTCGAGAGTTCTGTCAATGGGCCTAGGGTTGCTTGCTATAGCGGCTACTACCATTGCTCGGTCTGAAAACAGTCTGCAGGAGATAGTGACAGATACAAAAGAGATTGTTTCTAGCATCCGTTTGTTTATACTTTTAGATACTCTCAAATACCTTGCTCTGGGCGGGCGTATTGGCAAGGCTCAGGCACTATTAGGCTCAGTATTGAATGTGAAGCCCATACTAACAGTAAAAGACGGGGAGCTGGTACCAGTCGGCCGAGTCCGTAGCCGCGGGAAGGGTATAGATAAATTATTCGACTTTGTTAAAAGTGCCGTAGATATCCAAGATCTAGCCATTGTACACGCCACCACACCTGATGAAGCACAAATGCTTTGTGAGCACATTGGTTCTGTATTCCCCAAAGAGCGGATTAGATTAGCCAGGGTAGGACCGGCGTTAGGAGTGCACGGCGGACCAGGTGCGATAATGGTAACATTTAGGGAAAAAGACCAGCTCAGCATACGAGAGTAAAGAAGGTGACGAATCGTAAGTGGTATTCGCCACTATATCAGCTATACTTCTCTTGGCATATTCCTCCTAGTGCATCATTAATCAATAGCTCCAGCTCTGATGAATTTAATGACATTCTTCTTCACCATTAACCTATAGCCAAGCAACAGTATTATTATCAAGCCTATTATTTCAGGAATATAGACTTTAGGGTCGGAAACCAGTCCGTGCAAGGTATTAGCTATCCAACCGGTAGTTTCTACCCTCTGAAATGGCCCCAACAGAGGCCACCATAGCACAACAGGATCCCCCCAGATCCGGTCTAAGATAAGATGCATAAAGCTACCCAATGAGATAATCAACAGCCAGGATTTCCCATACTTAACCAGAATTAGACCGCAGATAAACAAAACCAGATTGAATAGCAAGGTGTGAATATAACTACGCCCACTGACGAAAATATCACCACCAGTAAAAAACCACAACGGCTTATCTAGGATGTCCGGTAGAAGGGAACCTATTAAGACAAGGCGATAGTCTATTGGCCCCATTAGGTTCTTAATACCACTCAGTAGATGGTAAAGACGTGATCGTTTTTTATGGATGGTTGTACCAAACCTTGAACTGGGAACAGGCTGACGAATATGAGAGGGTCTACTCACAGACCCTAAAATTTCGCAAGCCTTAACTACTCCTGTGATAATTCCAGTGTGACCAAATAGCAGCATCTCTGTCTATCACCTTAATCTATATTGCCATGCTGCCTTGAAATGAGCAAGCTACCCATGGTCATATATAGAGTTGCACAGAGGATATCTTGTTGCTACAATTAGACTCGGTGAGGGTTACATATTAAGATTGAGAGCCAGGGCAAAAGTTCTGTCAATCGTACAATAAGTCTTGCTATGCCGAAGTGGCGGAATGGCAGACGCGCTACGTTCAGGACGTAGTGTCCGCGAGGGCGTGGGAGTTCAAATCTCCCCTTCGGCACTAACATTACTTCGGCGCTTGTAGCTCAGTTGGATAGAGCGCAGCCCTGCGGAGGCTGAGGTCGTGGGTTCAAGACCCGCCAAGCGCGCCAC